>NZ_NFJG01000059.1:0-25605 GCF_002159755.1 Bacteroides sp. An269 | reverse complement strand
AAGGACTGAAAGAAGGAGAAAAAATCGGTATTGAAAAAGGAGCAAAGAAAAAAGCAATTGAAATGGTACAAAGCCTGAAGGCTAAAGGAGTTGCAATCAGCATAATTGCCGAATGCAGCGGCTTGTCCGAAGAAGAAATCAATAGCCTGTAGGTTAGTTGTTAAGTTTTTGAGTTTTTAAGTTCGTAAGTCCTTGAGTTATAATTTGAACGGTGTGAATTACAAATCTGGCATGACAAGCAAGCATTGTTCTCTCCGGCATATAGCTTCATCTGTTATAAGATTAATAATCTTACAAGCAAGACAACCATGCGGTTTTTAAAAGAGGCACAGAAAATATTTACACTATGATACACGACCCCTTAGCGTGCCAACCACAATTCGGGATTCAACTTGGCGGTTTCCTTGCGAAGCTGAAAATGAAGGACGGTATTGCCTCCCTTGTCAGTATTGACTACTCCTATCACATCACGAGTCTTCAGCACACTGCCTTTTTTCACACTAACGGAAGAAAGATTACAATATACGGAAATATAGCTGCCATGACGCACCAGCACATTCGACAAACCGTTATACTGAAAAATAGCAGACACCTCCCCGTCAAAGATAGCGCGGGCATGTGCTCCAGTCTTCCCCTTAATATCAATGCCTTTATTATCCAGCCGGACGTTACGCAGACCTTGCACCTGGTATTTGCCATAATGTCCTACCACTACGTAAGGTCCAGTAATGGGCATAGGCAACCTACCTTTATTATGCTCGAATACCCCTGAAAGCCGACGGTCTTCACGGTCTACCTTATAGACTTCTACTTTTTCCGTAACCGAAGGAGCAGACGTTTCCTTATTCTCGGCAACAGTGGACTTAACTGCTTCTTTTGCTTTCCGTTCCGCTTCAGCCTTCTTCCGCTCTTCTGCAGCTTTTCGGCGTGCCTCCTCTTCCGCACGTTTACGCGCGGCTGCTATCTCGATTTCTATCAAGCGGTCGATTTCGGCATTCAGACGGTCGGCAGACTTCCGCTGCTTCTGGAGTTCCTGCCGGATGCCCCGCTGCTTCTTCTGTAACGAAGCGAGCAATGTCTTGCGTTCTTTTTCCTGTTCTTCCAGTTTTTGCTTTTCTGCCTCTCCCTGATGTAACAACTGCTGCTTTGCTTCACGGCTGGCAAGCAAGGTCTGCTGCTTGTTTGCCACCTGCTTTTGCTTACGCTGCACTTCCAATCCTTGTCTACGCTGGTAATCAGCATATTCGCGCACATAACGCAAGCGACGATACATCTGGCTCAAGTTATCTGCCGAAAAGATGAACATCAGCTTTTCCTGTACCGACTTATTGCGGTACATATACATTACCGACTTCTCGTACTTTTTTTTCTTGTCGGCAAGTTCATGCTGCAAAGCAACCAATTCAGCCTTTACACGGTCGATTTCGCGCTGGATGACCTCCACGTCCTTCTCGACAGTCTCGACATAACGTTTCCTCTCGTCGATTTGCCCGGACAGTAACGCTAGATTGTCCAACTGGCTCTTCACATCCTTCTGCGTAGACTGGAGCAAAGACTCGGAATCAGTTATCTGCTTTTGCAGAGCTGCATGCTGCTTTTCCAGTTCCCGAATCTTCTTTGTGCTCTGTGCAGAAAGCGAAACGGAAACCAGCAACAATAATCCGATTATACTCCAAAACTGCTTCATTTACTTACCAACATCTTCAATAATTCATCTACCTGCACGCGCTTATAGCGGGAAGGAACTTCTGTGCGGGCCTCCCAATTACCCCCTACATTCAGACGGGAAAACTCCATGCCTACCCCAACCTGCTTGCCGGTACCTTGTATTGTTACATACATTTGTTCTGGGAAAAAACGATCTTTCAGCAACTGAAATGCATCATATTTCCATTGCAGGGAATAAGGGGTATCAGCCAGGCCGATGTTGCTTTCTTCCAGCCATCCTTTATCTGTCGAAGTATAAAAACGGTAAGTCAGTTGCCCGCTGTCCTGTGTTTCCAGTACAGCACGTCCGTCCGCCAACGACACCCGAAAATCTCCAGCATCGGTTACAGCGACCCGTTGCTTACCCGGTACAAACAATTCGTTCAGAAACAATGACTGAAGTATGGCAAAACTTAAATCGGTATGTGCCCAACTGTTCACTTCCTCGAACGACACTTGTACATAACGCTTGTTCAGCCGGTCGAGTGCCAATATACCATCGGGCGAAATCTCCAGACGAGCTATCTCAATGCCCAGCAAGGGTGCCACCGACAATTGTATCGACTCGTCCCGCTTGAGCCGGAGGGTGGCACTGCCTACCTTCGACACACCTTCGGGAGTAGACAAGCTCAATGTTACTTTTCCGCTCAGGCTCTGCCAGACAGGCGAAAGTTCGATAACTTTTTCGATATAATCCGTTCCGGTCAGCCCGCCAATCATCGGCGTTCTGGCGACCTTCCGTGAAGAAGAACAAGACACGACGAGTGCTACTGCCACTACAAGTCCTATATAATTTATCAGTCTTTTCATGATGTTCCTTTTTAAGTGACAAGGCAATGAGTTGACACGGTTTAACCACCAAGGTATTTGAAGAATTTGTCACCTTGCTAACTTGTCACCTATTCTACATATTTTTTCAATCTTATTTTCTGTTTCAGGCGTTTGATTTCCTGCTCGGTAGGTGGAGTTTCCCCTTCTTCCACCTTCTCCATGGCATCTGCCTTTTTCCAGTATTCCAAAGCTTTATCTTTTTCACCCAGCATATAATAAATATCACCACAATGCTCCATGATGACCCGGCTCTTCTCTCCTCCATTGCGCAAAGCCTGCTCGATGTAGATACGTGCTTCGGTGTAACGACCTTTCTCGAAAAGAATCCAGGCATACGTGTCCAGATAGGTATCGTTATCGGGTTCTGCCTTTACCGTGCGGTAACTCATTTCTTCCGCCTTGTCAAGATTCTTTTTCTCTATCGAAAGATAGTAAGCATAATTGTTCAGTGTACCGATGTTATCGGGATTATAAACCAAAGATGAATCATAAGCCGCATATGCCTCGGCAGCCCTGCCTTTTTGATGATAAATATCACCCAAGATGGCATAAAAGTCGGAAACTACTCCTTTATCGCTTTTCTCATTAACTTGTTTCACACCTCGTGTAAATACATCAAGCGCTTCGTCCAGTTCCTCTTTCTGATAATATGCCACTCCTAAATAATAATAAAATTCCAATGCTTCGGGATGGTATTCGAGCGCTGATTTCGCTATCCGGACTACTTCATCCAATTCGTTATCTTGTATTGCATAACTCAACAACTGAAGACGCGCAGGCTTGTTTTCCGGATCCAACGAAAGAACCTGTTCAAGCACCGGAACCGATTCTTTCTTCATATTCTTGGTAATCATATACTGTGCACACAGCATAGCCAGGTCGGCATTCTGCTGCGGACGTTCCAGTATGCGCCGGAACAAGGAAACGATCTGCATACTGTCTTTCGTAGTCTGTTCCGACTGCAGAATACACTGGCGCATCAGTTCCATCTTCGTATCAGAGGCTACATCATCGTTCATCAGAATGGTGTCCAGCTGAAGCTGGTACAGACTGTCTTGCCCGGTTTTTTGATAATAAGAAGCCATCGACAACACTGCTGGTGCATAATCGGGTTCTTCCTTCAAGATACGCTGATATACCGCCAGCGCCTCATCGGGTTTGTCATTGTTCAGATACACATCACCCAGGATAGTCTGGTAGCGCAGGTCATAAGGATATTCTTTCGACAAGTTCTCGATTTCGACAAAAGCACTGTCCTGTTTCCCCATCAACAAATACATCCGGAACTTTTCCATACTGATTTGTTCGGATTTGCCATCCAGCTCTTCCAGACGGTTCAGGGTATAGATGACGTTCTGGTAACTCTTTGTCCGGTTATACAAATCGACCAGCGACATCAACGGTTCAAGGCGTGCCGGAAACTGCTCTGCCATATTTTCGTAAACGGCAATAGCTTTGGGCAGGTTCATCTTTTGTTCATAATACGAAGCCAACGTCTGTTTATACCAGAAATTGGATTCATCGGAACGCACTGCCTGCTTCAATGCCTGTTCGCCTTTTTCCTCCTGCCCCAAATACATGTAAAACTGTGAAATCTCGTAAAGCGCAGCGCCCGATGAAGGATAGATGTCCAGACAATGTTTATACAACTCATATGCCGCATCGTATTGTCCTTTTTCTTTCATCCGCACTGCCTCCAGGAAATAATAATCGTACTTCCGGCGCTGTTCGAAGCTCAGCGTATATGCCACACCTGCATCTGACTGCTTCGCCTGTTTCTTTGTCGTGCCGCAAGCTACGAACATCATCGCCATGCTTGTTGCAAATAATATATAGAATAAATTTTTCATCTGAATGTGTATAAGTTTTCAACTATAAAGCCGCCTTATCCAACCTGACAACCCGAATACCAAGGACTTTATTTTGTCCCCGTATGCCCAAAGCCTCCTGCACCCCGTGCAGTATCGTCCAATACTTCTACCTCCTGCCATTCGGCTTGTTCATAACGGGCTATCACCATTTGAGCAATACGCTCGCCATCAGTCACCGTAAAATCTTCGGTAGAAAGGTTGACCATAATTACTCCTATCTCTCCCCGATAATCAGCATCAATCGTGCCAGGTGTATTCAGCAGGGTGACACCTCTTTTCAATGCAAGTCCGCTACGAGGACGTATCTGGGCTTCATAACCTTCGGGCAAAGCTATATACAATCCCGTAGGCACCAGGCAACGTTGCAAAGGTTTCAACACAATAGGCTCATCCAGGTTGGCACGCAAGTCCATACCTGCCGAAAGGGAAGTGGCATACTCCGGAAGCGGATGCTTCGACTTATTGATAATCTGTACTTTCATTGTAAGTTTGCTCATTATTGTTTTCACCACCAGATTACACAAATAAAAATAATTTCCTTTACGATTGCATGACAAAATCTGTGTAACCAATGATGCATTGAGTTTAAATCTTCTGCGAAAATACATATTTCGCAGGATTTATAAATACGTTTACCATTTTTTAAACGAATCTTTTATACATTTGCAAGCCGAGATCCGAAAGAATTGAAGAAATATGATGAACTGGAACCAACTGATATCAAACAAACGCTTCGGGCTGGAAGCCTTGCACGAAGTGAGAAAAGAAGACCGTACCGAATTTCAACGCGACTACGACCGACTCATTTTTTCATCACCGTTCCGCCGCCTGCAGAACAAGACACAAGTATTTCCACTTCCGGGAAGCATCTTTGTACACAACCGGCTGACACATAGCCTGGAGGTGTCGTGCGTGGGACGTTCGTTGGGGAACGATGTAGCCCATCTGCTCCTTCAAAAACATCCGGAACTTGCCGGCTCACATCTTGCAGAAATAGGAGCCATCGTCTCGGCAGCCTGCCTGGCTCACGACATGGGCAACCCTCCCTTCGGGCATTCGGGCGAAACAGCTATCGGCACTTATTTTTCGGAAGGAAAAGGCCAGGCACTGAAGTCTCTGCTATCTCCCGCCGAATGGGAAGACCTGACTCACTTCGAAGGCAACGCCAATGCTTTCCGCCTGTTGACCCATCAATTCCGCGGACGACGCCCAGGAGGATTTGTCTTAACCTATTCTACCCTTGCATCCATCGTAAAATATCCCTTTTCGTCACAACTTGCCGGCGGGAAGCAAAAATTCGGTTTCTTTTTGAGCGAGCAAGCCGACTACGAACGCATTGCACGTGAACTGGGAATTATCCGCCTCAGCAATGAAGGCGAACCGATACGCTATGCCCGCCATCCACTGGTGTATCTGGTAGAAGCCGCCGATGATATCTGCTACCAGATGATGGACATCGAAGATGCACACAAACTGAAAATCCTGACCACTCAGGAAACCAAGGAACTGTATGCATGTTTCTTCAGCGCCGAACGCCTGAACCGTATCCATCAGATATGCCAGCTGGTAACTGACACCAACGAACAGATAGCCTACCTGCGCTCATCAGCCATCGGTGTACTGACCCGTGCCTGCGTGGAAACCTTCGTCGAACACGAAGAAGAAATTCTGTCAGGCAGTTTTCAGGGACCGCTCATCAAACAGATTGCCTCTCCCGTACGTGAAGCCTACAAACAATGTTCGGAAACTGCCTTTGAAAAGATATATTGTGCCAAGGACGTGCTCGACATCGAACTTGCCGGCTATCAGGTCATCACCACACTGGTAGACCTGATGATAGAAGCAGTACGTTATCCGCACAAAGCCTATTCGCAGTTGCTCATTAACCGTGTGTCGCACCAATACGACATGCAGGCACCCACTCTTTATGGAAAAATCCAAGCCGTACTGGACTACATCTCCGGCATGACCGATGTATATGCCCTTGACCTCTACCGAAAAATCAATGGAAACAGCCTGCCGGCGGTGTAGACACCTGCTATTCTATATCAAGTCTGGATTGCGCAGTTTTTCTTTCTATTACTGGGCTTTCCTCTCTCCCGATACCACCGGATTCGCTCCCGAAGTAAGATGAAGCGCTTCGGGGTGTTCACGCAGATAAGACTCGATATGGCGTACGCGCTTTTCTTCCAAGATTTCATCAACAGCAATCAAGATACCCGTTTCCTCTACCATACCGAAGCCGTCATTGATTGCTGTACCAAACATACGCATCGTAGGCGAAAGACTCATATAAGCATTGACCAAAGGAGGTATGTTATACCCCAGTTTACGCACCTCGCGGTTCAATACCCGATAATCTTCCTTAAACGTATCATAGCAGAATATATTTTTCAGCATACCCTCATCGGTATCGATTTGCAAAGGCTCCATCGGGGTAATCAGGTTGTCTTTATCAGAAAAATGTTTCTTCAGAAAATACAGAATCATGTCCCGTCCGAAACGGTTGTAGCTGGGATACATTGTCATTTTCCCGAAGAGATATTTTACATTGGGTTTGACAACGGTCAGTGCTCCCAAGCCATCCCACAAATTGTCAAGAGCAAACAATCCTTTCGAACCTGCACGGGTTGACTGATATTCAAGAGTAACGAAGGAACGTCCCAACTCAATAGTCGTAGGAAGATACTCTTTCAAGAACTTTTCGGAAAAATTGAACATGTGTGCAGTAGCAAGTACCGGTCTTCCTTCTTTATCAAATTCAACTTCATTCCCCAACAGATAACGGTACCCTCCTAAAATTTCTTCGGCATCAGGATTCCACACAATCAACTGCTGGTAAGGATTCTCCATCAAGTCGTATTCGTCCAAATCAACAGATTGCCCTGTACCTCCACCTGCGGCACGAAATGCAATTTCACGCAGACGGCCGATTTCCTTTAGCACATTCGGGGCATTTTTCCAGTTTACAATGTAAATTTCGTTATTACTTTTATTGGTTGATCTCAAACGCTTGTCCGGCGTCAGTTCCGATTTCAGCAACTCCCGTTCAACCGGTGCAATAATAGCTTCCATATATCTTATTTGTCTAATTTACAGTTTATATACCAAGTCACGCACATATGCCGCCCATTCGACCGGCGACTTCGACCTGTTGAATGTCTGCCACGGAATCGGTTTTCCAATAGCGACACGGAAGGTCTTATGGCGGTTCTTGAACATTTCATCAGCCAGATAAAGCATGGCTATATTGAAACGTATTCCCAAAAACTTGCAGGCATTCGCCAGATTGTAGAAGAAATCGGAGTTTCTTCCCTCAAAGTGAACCGGCACCACATTACGTTGGGTTTCCACGCTCTTAGTCACAAAAGTCTTTTTCCAGGGCAAATCCTGAATCACTCCATGCCTCCGACGCGAACAGATGCCTGCCGGAAACATGATGATATGACTGTCCGAACGGAATCCTTCCTCAACCATACGGGGAAAATCACGTGATTGCGAACCAGTCTTGTTGATAGGAATGCACAGCGGAGCCAGTCCATGCAAGTTCATCAGCAAATCATTGACCAAGTATTTGATACGTCCGTCATAATGTTTGCCCAACAAGTAACCCAATGCTACCCCGTCTTGTCCTCCCAAAGGATGATTGGACACAAACGTACACAATCCCTCTTGGGGCAGGTTTTCCAGCCCTTCTACCTCCAGCTTGACATCCAGGAAATCCATGCATGCAGCCAGAAACTCGACTCCAGTCTTATCTTCCACGCTTCTCAAGAAACCGTTTATTTCATCTTGATGGACAATCCGCTTCAGGTAAGACACCAGGAAACGGGGAACGTATCCAGCCTTTTTCCCCGCTTTCTCTTTCAATATTTTATCAATGTCTATTAAAAAAATCGATTTTTCCGCCATTGCTTCATTCTAGATTTCTTTGCAAATGTAATTTTTCTTTTGTTAAGTTGCTCACTATTGAGCAGGAAAATATGGCAAACAATGAAAAAAACAACAAATGGAAACCCCAAATGCCTGAAAACTGCACAACAAGCTACCCCTGTGTGCACACTTCCTTGATTTTACACATTCGCTATCAAGACCTGTTGATAACTTCTTCAAAGATTTTCGACAAACCTTATATGTCATTTGCTACGAAATGTGTAATTTTACCAGCTCATAGAATAATAAGGAGAAAAAGGTAGAAAATAAGCTGCATATATGACGGACGAACAACAAACATACCACATACCTGTATTGCTTCACGAAAGCATCAAAGGCATGGAATTGCATGACGGAGGAACCTATGTCGACCTTACTTTTGGTGGAGGAGGACATTCGCGGGAAATACTGCGGTGCATGGGAATAAACAGCCGCCTTTTTGGATTTGACCAAGATGAAGACGCTGAACAAAATATTCCCCAAGACGGACGATTCACCTTCGTCAGAAGCAACTTCCGCTACCTGCATAACTTCTTGCGTTATTACGGAGTGGAACAAGTAGATGCCATTCTTGCTGATTTGGGAGTATCATCACACCATTTCGACGATTCGACACGAGGATTCTCCTTCCGGTTCGACGGGAAACTGGATATGCGGATGAACAAACGGGCAGGCATAACTGCCGCCGATATCATCAATACATACGAAGAAGAACAGCTTGCCAACCTGTTCTATCTGTATGGAGAACTGAAAAACAGTCGTAAACTGGCCGCGGCACTGGTCAAGGCACGGTCGCAAAAAACAATAAATACCATCGGTGAGTTTCTGGAAATCATCAAGCCTTTTTTCGGCAAAGAACGCGAAAAAAAAGAACTGGCAAAAACGTTCCAGGCATTACGCATCGAAGTGAACCACGAAATGGAAGCACTGAAAGAAATGCTGAAGGCTACAATCCAGGCATTGAAGCCTGGAGGAAGACTAGTAGTCATCACCTACCATTCACTGGAAGACCGGATGGTAAAGAACGTCATCAAAACAGGCAATGTGGAAGGCAAGATGAAGCAAGATTTTTACGGAAATATCGAAGCACCGCTGCGTGCTGTCTGTAAAATAATCACGCCTACAGACGAAGAGGAAGCCCGCAACCCACGTTCCCGAAGCGCCAAGCTGCGGATTGCAGAAAAAATCGGATAAATTTATGGAGATTTGAAGACATGAAAGAAAACAGAAATACAGAACAACCCAAACAACCCCATATCACTTTCAAAAGCATCATGGGGGGAGATATTCTTGCACATAATTTTTTCAGGAGACAAGCCAATCTGCTGATACTAATTGTCTTCCTTACCATTCTATATATTGACAACCGCTATTCAAGCCAGCAAGAATTAATCGAAATAGACCGGTTGAAAAAAGAACTGACCGACATCAAATACGATGCCCTTACCATCTCTTCCGAACTGACTGAAAAAAGCCGCCAGTCGCGTATCGAAGAATACTTGTCGACTGAAAACACGGGACTTGCTACTGCAACCACCCCACCCTACCTGATAAAAAAAGAAAACTGAGATGCGTATGATACCGGGCATTAAAAATATCATGTTCCGCTACACCTTCATTGTAGTGATTATGCTGGTCTTGGCTATCCTCATCATAGTCAAGGCAGGCTTTATCATGTTTGCCGAACGGCAGTACTGGAAAGATGTAGCAGACCGTTTCGTAAAAGAGAATGTTGTCGTTCCCCCCACACGAGGCAACATCATTTCTGCCGATGGAAAACTGATGGCAAGCAGCCTGCCGGAATATAAAATCTATATGGACTTCCGGGCGGGAGGATACAAAGAGAGTGATACCTTGCTGACCAATCACCTGACCGAAATCTGTCAGGGGCTGCACGAAATATTCCCCGACAAGAGCGCACAGGAGTTCCGCAAGCACATCTTAAAAGGAAGACGGAAAAAAAGTCGCCATTACCTGCTCTACCCCAAACGTATTTCGTACATCGAATACAAACAGGTCAAACAATTACCTGTATTCTGTCTGGGACCGAACACAGGAGGACTGCACGAAGAAAAGTTCAACCAGCGCAAGAAACCATTCGGCTCACTGGCAGCACGTACATTAGGCGACATGTATCCCGACATGAGCCTGGGAGCCAAGAACGGACTGGAACTTACTTACGATTCGGTATTGCGAGGCAAGAACGGCATCACTCACCGGCAAAAGGTAATGAACAAATATCTGAATATCGTAGACCAGCCACCTGTAGATGGATACGACATCATCACGACCCTTGATGTAGATATGCAGGATATCGCCGAAAAGGCATTGGTAGACCAGTTGACAAATCTGGAAGCATTATCGGGTGTGGCCATCGTAATGGAGGTGGCAACCGGCGAAGTAAAAGCCAATGTAAACATGATACGTGGCAACGACGGACATTATTATGAAATGCGGAACAACGCTGTAAGCAACCTGATGGAACCTGGTTCCACTTTTAAAACCGCTTCCATCATGGTGGCACTGGAAGACAAATATATCACACCCGATTATGTGGTAGACACAGGCAATGGGATGGTCAACATGTATGGAAGCTGGATGAAAGACTGGAACTGGTACAAAGGCGGTTATGGCGCCATCGATGTAACCCGTATTCTGGAAGTTTCTTCCAATGTCGGTGTGTCCACCATCATCGACCGTTTCTATAAAAACAACCCGCAGAAATTCGTCGACGGACTGAAACGGATGAGCATCGACAAGCCCTTGCACCTAGGCTTCGTAGGCGAGGCAAGCCCGCGCATATGGGGACCGCGCGAGAGAGACAGCATCAAGGGAGCCATGCCTTGGAGCCGCACCAGCCTACCGTGGATGAGTATCGGTTATGAAACAATGTTTCCTCCTATCTACATCCTGAATTTCTACAACGCCATCGCCAATAACGGAGTAATGGTGAAACCGAAATTCGTAAAAGCCATTGCCAAAGACGGTGAAATATTGCAGGAGATACCTACCGAAGTGATAAACCCGAAAATCTGTTCAGACACCACACTGACCATGATTCGTGCCATCCTGCGGAAAGTGGTGTCGCAAGGACTTGCCAAACCGGCTGGAAGCAAACAGTTCAACGTATCAGGCAAGACAGGCACAGCACAGATTTCACAAGGTACGGCAGGCTATCGGGCAGGTGGCGTAAGTTACCAAGTCAGCTTTTGCGGATACTTCCCTTCCGAGGCTCCTAAATACAGTTGCATGGTATCCGTTTTGATTCCTCACGGACCTGCCTCTGGAGGCTTGCAGGCTGGAAGTGTATTCAGCCGCATAGCCGAACGCATTTATGCCAAACACTTGGTGCGCGATCTGGCATACGCCAAAGATTCTACATCCATTTTTATCCCAGATGTAAAAAACGGCGATATTGAAGAAGCGGCATATGTACTACGCGCCTTACAAGTGCCCGGCAACAGCAATACCATCCCACAATCGGACGAACCCATTTGGGGAAAAGCATCCAGCACTACGGCACATGCCAACTTGAAAACGACCAATATCAACAACAAGTCAGTGCCCAATGTCATCGGTATGGGAGCAAAAGATGCCGTATTTCTGCTTGAGAGCCACGGACTGAAAGTACAGCTCTCCGGAGTAGGCAAAGTATACAAACAAAGTATCCCGGCAGGCTCTGCCCTGCACAAAGGGACAACCATCATATTGACTTTGAAGAATTAGAAATACAACACAAACATGAAATTAACAGACATTCTTACATGCGTAACTACCTGTGAAACCATCGGCCGGACAGACCGGGAAATCACAGGCATCCAGATGGATTCCCGCCTCATCGAAAGCGGAGACTTATTCGTGGCCGTAAAAGGAACACAAACCGACGGACACGCCTATATACAGAAAGCCATCGAAAAAGGAGCGGCAGCCATCGTCTGCGAACAGCTCCCCGATATATACAAGGAAGATATCACCTATATCCGCGTATCAGATACAGAAGATGCGGTGGGCAAGCTGGCCACTACTTTTTATGGCGATCCGACTTCCAAACTTGACCTGGTAGGAGTAACAGGCACGAACGGGAAAACCACCATTGCTACCTTATTATATAAGATGTTCCGGCAATTCGGATACAAGGTAGGATTGCTGTCTACCGTCTGCAATTATATCGACGGCGAAGCTATCCCTGCCGACCATACCACGCCCGACCCTATCACACTGAACCGGCTGCTGGGGCGAATGGCAAACGAAGGCTGCAAATATGCATTCATGGAAGTAAGCTCGCATTCCATAGCCCAAAAACGCATCGGAGGCCTGCGCTTCGTGGGAGGCATTTTCACTAACATCACCCGTGACCACCTGGACTACCACAAGACATTCGAAAACTACCTGAAAGCCAAAAAGGCCTTTTTCGACAATTTGCCAAAAACGGCTTTTGCACTGACCAACCTGGATGACAAGAACGGCAAGGTCATGGTACAGAATACCAAAGCACGCATTGCCACCTATTCATTGCGTACTTTGTGCGACTTCAAAGGGAAAGTACTGGAAGACGGGTTCGACGGCATGCTGCTGGACATCAATAACCGTGAAGTAAACGTACAGTTCATCGGACGCTTCAACGCATCCAACCTGCTTGCCGTATATGGAGCTGCCTGCCTGTTGGGCAAGCAACCTGAAGACGTTTTACTCGTCCTGAGTACCTTGCGCCCTGTGGCCGGACGCTTTGATGCCATTCGCTCCAAGCGAGGATATACCGCCATTGTCGATTATGCTCACACACCCGATGCACTGGAAAATGTACTGAGTGCCATCCACGAAGTATTACGAGGCAGAGGACGGGTCATCACTGTGGTAGGCGCAGGCGGAAACCGCGACAAAGGGAAACGCCCTCTGATGGCACAAGAATCTGCCAGACAAAGCGACAAGGTCATCATTACGTCCGACAATCCCCGTTTTGAGGAACCTCAAGACATCATCAACGACATGCTGGCCGGACTGAACAAGAATGACATGCAGAAAGTTTTATCCATCGCCGACCGGAAAGAAGCTATCCGCACCGCCTGCATGCTGGCACAGCCGCAAGATGTCATCCTGATAGCAGGGAAAGGGCATGAGAACTACCAGGAAATCAAAGGCATAAAGCACCATTTTGATGACAAAGAGATTGTAAACGAAATATTTGCTAACGAATAACCCGGAGAAGACATGCTATACTATTTATTCCAATATTTAGAACAGTTCGATTTCCCGGGGGCACGCATGTTCGGTTATGTATCCTTCCGCTCACTGATGGCAGTCATCCTGTCTCTGTTGATTTCCGCCATCTTCGGAGAATACTTTATCAACATGCTGAAACGCAAGCAGATTACCGAGACACAACGTGACGCCTCCATCGACCCGTTCAATGTAAACAAAGTGGGCGTCCCCACCATGGGAGGCATCATCATCATCGTTGCCGTACTGATTCCTTGCCTGCTGTTGGGAAAATTGCACAACATTTACATGATTCTGATGCTAATTACCACAGTCTGGCTGGGCACATTAGGTTTTCTGGACGATTACATCAAGGTGTTCCGCAAGGATAAGGAAGGACTGCATGGGAAATTCAAGATTATCGGACAGGTAGGACTGGGGCTGATCGTAGGTCTTACGCTTTACCTCAGCCCGCAGGTCGTTATCCGCGAAAACGTAGAGATACAACGTGACGGGCATGTAGTAGACGTGGTACATAAGAGTCAGGATGAAAAATCGACCAAAACCACCATACCGTTCTTCAAGAACAACAACCTCGACTATGCCGACATCGTGGGCTTCATGGGCGAACATGCCCAGACAGCCGGTTGGATTGTCTTTGTCATCATTACCATCTTCGTCGTGACTGCCGTATCAAACGGTGCCAACCTGAACGACGGCATGGATGGCATGGCAGCAGGCAATTCGGCTATAATCGGAGTGACGCTGGGCATTCTGGCATACGTGTCAAGCCACATCGAATACGCCAGTTACCTGAACATTATGTACATTCCCGGCAGCGAAGAGCTGGTTATTTTCATTTGTGCGCTCATCGGTGCGCTCATCGGTTTCCTGTGGTACAATGCCTTCCCGGCACAAGTATTCATGGGTGATACAGGCAGCCTTACCATCGGAGGAATCATCGCCGTATTTGCCATCATCATCCATAAAGAACTGCTGATACCGATTCTGTGCGGCGTGTTCCTGGTAGAAAATCTATCGGTTATTTTGCAAGTGCGTTATTTCCAGAAAGGAAAGAAAAAAGGAATAAAACAACGGATATTCAAGCGAACCCCCATCCACGACCATTTCCGGACCACAATGGCGCAGCTTGACCCGAACTGTACCTACTTGATTACAACTCCTCATAACGTATTCCATGAATCGAAAATCACCGTACGTTTCTGGATTGTAACCATTGTGTTGGCAGCTATTACAATTATAACATTGAAAATACGATAATAAATAATGTGCGAATAAACAATGTGGAAATGTGCCAATAAATAATGTGCCAATAAACAATGTGCCAATAAATAATGTGCCAATAAACAATGTGGAAATGTGCCAATGGAATAATTTGCACATTAATACATTAGCACATTGACACATTTGCACATTGACACATTTGCACATTAACACATTAACACATTAGCACATTAGCACATTAGCACATTGACACATTAGCACATTAGCACATTAGCACATTGACACATTAGCAAATTAGCAAATTAGCAAATTGATACATTACATTCGCACATTAGCAAATTAAATAAGAATGGCAAAGAGAATTGTTATTTTAGGAGCCGGCGAAAGCGGCACAGGCGCTGCCGTACTGGCAAAGAAACAAGGGTTCGACACTTTTGTTTCAGACATGTCGTCGATAAAGGACAAGTACAAGACAGTCCTGGACGAGAGAAACATCCCCTGGGAAGAGGGACAACACACGGAAGAGTTGATTCTGAATGCAGATGAAATTATCAAAAGTCCGGGTATTCCGAACAATGCCCCTATCATCCTGAAACTGAAAGCACAAGGAACACCCGTTATCTCTGAGATAGAATTTGCAGGCAGATACACGCACGCCAAAATGATTTGTATCACAGGAAGCAACGGAAAGACTACCACCACCTCACTCATTTACCATATTTTTAAAAAGGCAGGACTCAATGTAGGACTTGCCGGAAACATCGGACAAAGCCTTGCCTATCAGGTGGCGGAATGCAACTTTGATTACTATGTCATCGAACTGAGCAGCTTCCAGCTGGACAATATGTATAAGTTCCATGCAAACATCGCCGTATTGATGAACATCACGCCCGACCATCTGGACCGCTACGACTACAAGATGCAGAACTACATTGACGCCAAATTCCGCATCATACAGAATCAGACCGACGATGATGCTTTCATCTTTTGGAACGATGACCCCATCATCCAGAAAGAGCTGCATAAGTACGGCATACACGGCCAATATTATCCTTTCGCCGAAAAGCGCGAAGAGGGATTGGCGGCATTCACGGAGGAAAACAAAATCTATTTCACCAAGCCCATCGAGTTCAACATGGAACAGGAAGAACTTGCCCTGACCGGCACCCATAACCTGTTCAACTCCATGGCGGCAGGCATCTCTGCCAACATTGCCGGCATCCGGAAAAGCTGCATCCGCGAAGCACTGAGCGACTTCAAGGGAGTGGAACACAGACTGGAGAAAGTGGCACGCGTGCGTGGAGTAGATTATATCAATGACTCGAAAGCTACCAACGTCAACTCGTGCTGGTATGCATTGAAGAGCATGAAGACCAAAACCATCCTGATTTTGGGCGGCAAGGATAAGGGTAACGACTACAATGAAATAGCCGGCCTGGTGCGTGAGAAGTGCTGTGGACTGATATTTCTGGGACTGCACAACGAAAAGCTGCATGCCTTCTTCGACAGCTTCGGTTTGCCAACAGCCGACGTGCAGAGCATGAAAGATGCCGTAAACGCTGCCTACCGTATGGCAAAAAACGGCGAGACTGTATTGCTCAGCCCTTGCTGTGCCAGCTTCGACCTCTTCAAAAGCTACGAAGACCGGGGCGACCAGTTCAAAGAATGCGTAAGAAAACTTTAATTTTAAGTTGACAAGGTATCAGTTGACAAGTGAACAAGGTCCTGAACCGTTATTACTAAAGGTATTTAAGACCTTGTAACCCTGCCAACCTGTAACCTTGTAAACTGCTACCAATTCAACGATAAAGAGCCATGGATTTACTACGGAATTTATTCAAAGGAGACAAAGTCATCTGGATTATCTTCCTTCTGCTTTGCCTCGTGTCCATCATCGAAGTGTTCAGTGCCTCCAGTACATTGACTTACAAGAGTGGCGACCACTGGCGACCGATTACAATGCACATCATCCTGATGCTGGTAGGAGCAGTAGTCGTAGTCATCGTGCACAACATCCCGTGCCGGTGGTTCAAGACTTTTATCCTACTGCTACCCGTGTCATGGATATTGCTGATAAGTGTACTGGCCATTGGTGCACTGACCAACGGAGCACGACGATGGATTGACCTGGGGTTCATTCAGTTCCAACCTTCCGAACTGGCAAAAATGGGAACCATCATCACGGTAGCCTATATCCTGTCGCGCATGCAGGAAGAAAACGGTGCCAATTCGAAAGCTTTCCGATACATCTTGTACGTAACAGGATTTACATGCCTCCTCATTTTCACCGAAAATCTGTCCACAGCCGTATTACTGGCATTTAGCGTATTGCTGATGATGTATGTAGGGCGGATTCCTTTCCGCCAACTGGGAGCACTGGTAGGCATCGGAGCCGCCGCATTGTTCCTCGCCCTGGCCACCATCAAGTTTGTGCCGGCCGAAGCATGGGACGATATCGGACTGCACCGTATGGTGACATGGCAAAGCCGTCTGGACAATCACTTTGACACATCCGTCATTCCACCCGAAAAGTTCGACATCGATGCCGATGCACAAATAGCACATGCCAACATTGCCATTGCTTCCAGCGGCATCTTAGGAAAAGGACCGGGCAACAGTGTGCAACGCGACTTCCTTTCACAGGCCTTCTCCGATTTCATCTATGCCATCATCATCGAAGAACTGGGACTGGTAGGAGGAGGCATTGTAGCTTTTCTCTACATCTGGCTGCTGATGCGTATCGGACGCATCGCACGAAGCTGCGACAAGTCGTACTATGCCTTCCTGGTCATGGGCATCGGCTTCCTGCTTGTCACACAGGCCATGTTCAACATGCTGGTAGCGGTAGGCATCATGCCCGTTACGGGACAACCGCTTCCGCTGATAAGCAAAGGCGGTACATCCACCTTGGTCAACTGTGCCTACATCGGCATCGTACTCAGTATCAGCCGTCACATCAACGAACTGAAAAAGCGTGAAGCACAGGCTGCCGCCGAAGAACAGCAGGCTCAAGTACACGAAGCCGCCATTTCGCTGCTACAAAATGCAGCCGAACTGGCAAAAGAACAGGAAAAAGAAACAAAAGAAACGCTCTGAACGGTTGCCCTGCCGATGCCGGCAGGGCGATGTATTACGACAAACAAGAAGGTGACTTTCCGGCAAAGCTACAATAGCCGATTGGTTTCAGTGCACTAAAACTCCTGTTCTATAAAATTGAAACTTCAGTTTCAGTGCACTAAAACCAAAGTTTCAGCGCACTGAACCCCTCCAGAAACTACCTTACATACGAAAATGCTTCTGCATATCTTGTGCAGAACAGCAGCTCCCGATGCCCCATTCACCCTAAAAGCACACCTTCAGCCGGCAGTAGAGACTCGCATTTTCGGCTTCCAATCCCCTCCACAACGTCCCAGCAAGCATTCTGTAAAATTAGGTATAAATAATTTCGGAAAAGGCATAAATAGTTTACAAGTTTATTCCTAAATTTGCAGGAAAATACAAAGTGAAACATGAAAGAGAGTCTAAGAGTGATTATCAGCGGAGGAGGAACCGGCGGACACATTTTTCCGGCGGTATCCATAGCCAATGCCATCAGGCTACAGCACCCCGATGCCAAGATACTGTTTGTAGGTGCCGAAGGACGCATGGAAATGCAGCGTGTACCTGCAGCAGGATATGAAATCATCGGCCTGCCCGTGGCAGGATTCGACCGCAAACACCTGTTGCGCAATATCAGTGTGCTCATCAAACTGATGCGCAGCCAGCTGAAGGCACGCCGGATAGTAAAGGCATTCCAGCCCGATGTGGCGGTAGGCGTGGGAGGATACGCCAGCGGACCGACATTGAAAGTGGCTGGCATGATGGGCATCCCTACCCTGATTCAGGAACAGAACTCGTATGCCGGCGTCACCAACAAGCTGCTGGCAAAGCAGGCATCCAAGATATGTGTCGCCTACGAAGGAATGGAACGCTTTTTCGACAAGGAAAAAATTATACTGACAGGAAACCCCGTACGCCAAGGACTACTCCAGCATAACATGAGCCGCGAAGATGCCGTACGCTCGTTCCAGCTCGACCCGGCAAAGAAAACCGTCCTGATTATCGGCGGAAGCCTGGGTGCACGCACCATCAACAACTGCGTGATGCAGGGACTGGACAAAATCAGACAATCGGGAGTACAGTTCATCTGGCAAACCGGAAAAATATACATCAGCGAAGCACGTGCGGCGGTGTCCCGTGCCGGCGAACTGCCGATGCTGCACACCACCGACTTCATTGCAGACATGGCAGCAGCCTACCGTGCCGCCGACCTGGTCATCAGTCGGGCAGGAGCCGGCTCCATCTCCGAACTTTGCCTGCTGGGCAAACCGGTCATCCTGGTACCATCGCCCAACGTGGCAGAAGACCATCAGACCAAAAATGCACTGGCACTGGTGAACAAAGAAGCCGCCCTGTATGTAAAAGATGCAGAGGCAGGCGTGAAATTGCTGGATACCGCCATCGCAACGGTACAGCAACCTGACACCTTGAACAAACTGAGTACGAACATCGCCAAACTGGCTTTCAAGGATTCGGCAAACGTAATTGCCGGAGAAGTGTGGAAGCTGGCAGCAACATACAGAAAAGAACATGGACGTTAATACACTGAAAGCAGTATATTTTATCGGAGCCGGAGGTATCGGGATGAGTGCCCTGGTACGCTACTTCCTGTCGAAAGGCAAGACAGTGGGCGGTTACGACCGTACCCCGACCGAACTGACCCGGAAACTGGAAGAAGAAGGAGCCTCCATCCACTATGAAGACAACGTGGAAGGAATCTCCCAAGACTTTCTGGATGCACAGACTACACTGGTGGTATATACTCCAGCCATCCCTGCCGAGCACAAAGAACTGACATTTTTCCGCCAGCAGGGTTTCGAAGTACAAAAACGTGCACAAGTATTGGGTATGCTCACCCGTACCGAAAGAGGACTGTGTGTGGCAGGTACCCATGGTAAAACAACAACTTCAACCTTAGCTGCCTACCTGCTCGACCATTCACACGTGGGTTGTAATGCCTTTTTGGGAGGTATCTCGAAAAACTACGGCACCAACCTGCTGCTATCGGATACGAGCGATTTCGTCGTTATCGAGGCCGACGAGTTCGACCGTTCGTTCCACTGGCTCACTCCGTATGCCAGTGTAATTACCGCCACCGACTCCGACCACCTGGACATCTACGGCGACCATGCAGCCTATGTAGAAAGTTTCCGTAAATATACATCCCTTATCCGTCCCGACGGTTATCTCATAGTGAAGAAAGGCATCGACCTGACTCCAGACGTACAGCCGGGAGTGACTGTCTATACCTATGCCACAAACGAAGGAGATTTCCATGCTACAAACATCCATACCGGCAACGGAGAAATCACATTCGACTATGTATCACCCTTGGGCAACATCAACGGGATCCGGCTGGGAGTCCCCGTCTATGTGAATATCGAAAACGGCATTGCAGCCATGGCACTGGCACAGATAGCCGGAGCTACTGCAGACGAGATAAGAGCCGCTATGCCCGGATTCAGAGGTGTAGACCGCCGGTTCGACTTCAAGCTGAAAAATGACCGGATAGTTTTTTTGAGCGACTATGCCCACCATCCGGCAGAAATACGTCAGAGTGTGTACTCCATGCGGATGCTGTACCCCGACCGGAAAATAACGGCAGTATTCCAACCCCATCTGTACACACGCACGCGAGACTTTTATAAAGATTTTGCCGACAGCCTGTCCTTGCTGGACGAAGTTATCCTGCTCGATATCTATCCGGCCCGCGAAGAACCGATAGCAGGAGTAAGCAGCCAGCTGATTTACGACCACTTGCGCCCTGGTATCGAAAAGAGCCTGTGCCATAAGGAAGACCTGCTGGATACCTTGCGAAACAAGAAACTGGACGTCCTCATCACACTGGGAGCCGGTGATATAGACAATTATGTTCCACAAATTTACGAAATACTGAAAGACCGATGATGAAACGAATTCTTATACTCTGCGTGCTGCTGGTGGTCTCCGCTTACTTGGCTGTAGCGGTCACCTTGTTTAATGCCAAACCCGCCGGACAGGTTTGCAGAGGCATAGAATTGACCATAAAAGACAGCATCGACTACGATTTCATCACACTGAAGGACGTCAATGCCCTCCTGAAACGGAAAGGCCTGTCGCCTGCCGACAAGCCCTTGGACAAAATCAACATACGCCAGCTGGAAGAAGCCTTATCACACCAGCCATTCATTGCCGAAGCAGAGTGTTACCTGACTTCAAGTGGAAAGGTTGCCATCGACATCTACCAGCGCATCCCCCTGCTGCGTGTGATGAGCAACAACGGCGACACATATTATCTGGACCATGCCGGACAAATCCTGCCGGTATCGGGCAAGCCAGTGCATGTAGCTGTGGCAACCGGATTCATCGACCGCAAATTTGCGCAAGACCAATTGTACCAGTTGGGCAAATACTTACAGACGGACGCATTCTGGAATGCACAGATTGAACAAATCAATGTCACTCCCCGGCAAGAACTGGAACTGGTGCCCCGCGTAGGCAACCAGATACTCTTTTTGGGAAAAGCCGAGGATTATCAAGAAAAATTCCGTAAATTGCAGACGTTCTATACAGAAGCGCTTAGCCAAGTAGGATGGAACAAATACGAACGGATAAGTGTAGAGTTTAATAACCAGATTATTTGTACAAAAAAAGAGAAGTAAGATATGGCAGTAACAGATTTTATAGCAGCGATTGAACTGGGATCAAGCAAAATCACCGGCGTTGCAGGCAAGAAGAATGCCGACGGAAGCATTCACATCCTCGCATACGCCAGCGAACACTCTTCTGATTGCATCCGGAAAGGCATTATCTACAACCTGGACAAGACCACACAATGTCTTGCCTCTGTCATCGGCAAGCTGGAAGAACAGTTGCAAGCCTCCATCAAGAAAGTCTATGTAGGCATTGGTGGACAGTCGCTCCGGAGCATCCGCAATACCGAGACCAAACAACTGGATACCGAAGTGAAAATCTCGCAGGCGCTGATAGACGAGCTGATGAAGAACAACCGCGAAATGGCCCTGATGGACCAGGAAATGCTGGCTGTCGAACCTCAAGAATATAAAGTGGGCAACCAACTCACTACCGAACCCGTAGGTATCCCGACGGAACATATCGAAGCACACTATGTGAACATCATCGGGCGTAACACCTTACGGAGCAACATCCGCCAGTGTGTCCGCCAGGCGGGATATGAAGTGGCGGACTACCTGCTTTCACCCATTGTAACTGCCAACATCGTGCTGACAGCAAGTGAAAAACGTTCGGGATGCGCTTTGGTCGACCTTGGTGCCGACACAACCACCGTATCTGTATACAAGAACAACATTTTGCGTCACCTTGCCGTAATCCCGCTGGGAAGCAACAACATAACCAAAGACATCGCCAGTCTGCAAATCGAAGAAGAAGACGCCGAACAACTGAAACTGCGTTACGCCAGTGCCTATACCGAACCGTCGGAAGAAGAAGATATCAACCAGGAATATGCCATCGACGGCCGATGCTCCATCCGTGCCCGCAAACTGGAAGACATCGTGGAAGCCCGTACCCTCGAAATACTGGAAAACGTATGGAATCAAATCAAACTATCGGGTTATAGCAACGAACTGCACGCAGGCATTATCCTGACGGGAGGAGCCTCGCAACTGCCTAACCTGAACAAAGCATTCATAACAGTCACCAAGATAGACAAGATACGCATCGCACAAACCGGAAACATCGAACTGACGGACGACCATCAGGACATCACGCCTAACGGTTCACAAAACACCCTCATCGGACTGCTGGCTGCAGGCAAAGACAACTGCTGCAAGATAGACCCGCACAAAAGCCAGCTGAGCTGGATTCAGCAGCAAGAAGAAGAAGACGAGGCCCAAAAGAAAGCCGAAGAAGAGCGCAAACGTAAAGAAGAGGAAGAACGCAGAAAGAAAGAGGAAGAAGAACGCAAAAAGCAACTGGAAGCAGAACGCATCCGTCAGGAACAGGAACGTGCCCAAAAACGTTTACGCGAATGTGAAGCATTGATAAGCGAAGCCAAACGACTGGCAGAACGCAAGAAATACAAAGACGCCCTTAGTAAACTGGAAGAGGCGAAAAGCTTAAAAGTGGCTGATAAAGAAGCAGAACTGGATGACTTGTATCAGACCATAAACAAGCAGAAATCGGAAAATACGCCGTTCAAGAAACTGTTTAATTTCTTGAAAACCGAAGCGGACGAAATGATGAAAGGAGAAAACTGACAAACGTAAGAACTTAAAAACCCAAAGATATGTCTGACGAAACGATTATGCCGTTCGACTTTTCGAACGGTGGTACACCCAGCATCATCAAGGTGATTGGTGTAGGAGGTGGTGGCGGAAACGCAGTCAACCACATGTATAGAGAAGGAATCCATGACGTTACGTTCGTGGTATGCAATACAGACAATCAGGCACTCAACGAGTCACCTGTCCCCATCAAGCTGCAATTGGGCAGAGAAGGCTTGGGAGCCGGAAACCGTCCCGAACGTGCCAAAGCCGCAGCCGAAGAAAGCATGAAAGACATCGAAAGCATGCTGAACGACGGTTGTAAAATGGCTTTCATCACTGCCGGAATGGGCGGTGGTACAGGTACCGGAGCCGCCCCCATCATTGCCAAGACCGCCAAAGACATGGGCATCCTGACAGTGGGCATTGTCACCATTCCTTTCCTGTTCGAAGGTAACAAGAAAATCGACCAGGCACTGGATGGTGTGGAAGAAATGAGCAAACACGTTGATGCCCTGCTGGTCATCAACAACGAACGTCTGCGCGACGTGTATTCCGACCTCAGCGTGATGAATGCCTTTGCCAAAGCCGATGATACCCTCTCGGTAGCAGCCAAGAGTATAGCCGAAATCATCACCATCCGAGGCAAAATCAACCTGGACTTCAACGACGTAAAGACGGTATTGAAAGACGGCGGTGTTGCCTTGATGAGTACCGGTTACGGCTCAGGCGAAGGACGTGTTACCCAAGCCATCAACGATGCGCTGCATTCGCCGTTGCTGAACAACAACGATATCTTCAATTCTAAGAAAGTATTGTTCAACATCTCGTACAGCACAAACAGCGACCTGATGATGGAAGAGATGAACGAAGTGCACGAGTTCATGAGCCGATTTGGCGATGATGTAGAAACCAAATGGGGACTTTACATCGACGACAGCCTGGAAAGCAAAGTTAAATTCACCATCCTTGCCACAGGATTCGGCATCAAGGACATCCCGGGTATGGACGATGCACTGAACAAGAAACGTACTGCTGAAGAACAGAAAAGACACGAAGAAGAAGAACGCATCCGGCAGATAAAAGAAAAACGCCGGGACGATTACTATACCAATGAACGCCGGAACGACAGAAAGAAGGGCAACTACAAGTATTACATCTTCACACAAGACGATTTGGACAATGATGATGTAATCAGCATCGTAGACACCACTCCGACGTACAAACGTTCGAAAACCGTTCTCGATAACATCCGCCAGCGCGCTACCGACAGTGAAAGTCTGGTACAGAAACCGCAGCTGAACGAAAACGGCTCAACGATGATTACCTTTAGTTAGGTACTAGGTTTTGGGTACCAGGTATCAGGTACTGGCTGACATAGATTCTAAAATGTATCTAATACCTAGTACCTGACACCTAGTTCCTAGTACCTAAAAAACAACCAATTAAAAACATCATACACTATGGATTTATTCGAACAAATCAGCAATGATATCAAAGAAGCCATGAAGGCAAAAGACAAGGTGAGACTGGAAACCTTGCGCAACGTAAAGAAAGTATTCCTCGAAGCAAAAACCGCTCCGGGAGCCAACGACACACTAAGCGATGAAACGGCACTGAAACTGATGCAGAAGTTGGTAAAACAGGGCAAAGATTCGGCTGCAAGTTATACAGAAGCTGGCCGTCCCGAACTGGCTGAAGAAGAGATGGCACAAGTACGTGTTATCGAAGCCTATCTCCCCAAACAGCTTTCGGCAGAAGAACTGGAAGCCAGACTGAAAGACATCATTGCCCGTACAGGTGCCACCAGTGGTAAGGATATGGGCAAAGTAATGGGAGTAGCCACCAAAGAGCTTGCCGGACTTGCTGAAGGCCGTGCCATATCGGCAAAAGTAAAAGAACTTTTAAACTAACTCCTTAAACAGGCTCTGAGAGGGTGTATCAAAATAGAAATCAGCTTTCATTTTGATGCACCCTCAATTATTTTTATTCTTCATTTGCCTCCTTATATTCAGTAGGAGAGATTCCATACATTTTCTTAAATGCACTCGAAATCACCTTCATAATACGGTCCATCAACATTTCATCGCTACTTTGTAAGACGATAGGGGCTCTTTTCCCTTCTTGAGTCGAACTGCCCGAATATTTGCCTTTCAAGCGGATACGGTTAGCTATCAAATTGCCAATGAGCGTATGCAATTCTTCCACACTGAAAGGTTTGCCCAAATAAGCATCCGCTCCTTGTTCCAATCCTTCTATCCGATTGGCAAATTCGGTTTTCGATGTAAGCAGAATCACGGGAATATGATTGGCAAATACTGCATCCGCGTGAAGATTATTAATCTTACGCCGTGAAGATTATTAATCTTACAAGCGGAAGATTATTAATTAGGGTGTCCAGTTTAATGTTCCCAATTTAGCCCACATTTTTGAGCTGTTTGGTGCGTACTGTAACCCAGTTTGTGGACATGTGATTATTAGCAAAAGTATCAATGTCC
>NZ_NFJG01000058.1:0-25659 GCF_002159755.1 Bacteroides sp. An269 | reverse complement strand
AGGCGGCGTGACCGTGGGGTGCGTGTCGATGCCCACGGACAGGTCGCCGAACTTGGCCACAGGCATGCCCGGCACGGAAGGAAGAGCTCCTGCCAGACCTGACTGGAGCTTGTCCAGAGCCGCTTTCGAGGCCGTGAAAAGGTCGGAAAAGCCCCGCACAAGGCTCGAACTTCCGGAAGCTGGCAAACCTGAAGAAGAAATAACGGACATATTTTTATACTCTACATTACATTATTATCTAAAAACAAACCGACTAATCGGTATAATATGCGCAAATATAAATCTTAAATTTGGGATAAAGAAATATAGACCAATTATTTATTGATGTTATGTAACATCTTTCAATACACCTTTCAACTGCATTTTATAAAAGTGCAAATTAAAGAAAAGGATTGAAAGACAGTAAAGTGTAAACCTCCAGACTGTAAATACTGTAAAGGGTTTACAGACTACAGGTTTACACTTTTATTATAGATGGCAAAATCCAGATCTTGTAATTTATTGTATATCAAACAGAAAAGAAAGGATAACCGTTCCAAGGGATTTCCATGGCACACTATTTTCACTATTATAGCCATATACTCCTCATGTGCGCACGGAAGGGGTGATTATTGTATCACTTATAAAAACATGGAGGAATAACTATGCCTTATATAGACGATGAACTGCTGGAAAAGATGATTAATACGATGGCGGAAGGATTTGCGCGTATCGAAAAGAAGCTGGAACGCATGAACCGGCAACGGGACTGCCTGGACGGAGACCAGTTTCTGGACAATGTGGACTTGGCGGAACTGCTTGGCGTGTCGCAACGGACCTTGGCACGCTACCGGGAAAAAGGGAAAATACCTTATTATTGTGTGGATGACAACGGGCGGACACTTTACCTTGCTTCGGAAGTACGGGATTTCATCAAAAGCCGGCAGAAAGGGAAAACCATGAAACCTGACAAGGGTTAGTCACAGACTGGATGCGATTTGTAAGAGTGAAGATATATAGATAGAGAGAGACCGTTTTGAATTTCTACAAAAACTTTCCTTGTCCTGGACAGCCGTTTTCACGTATACTCCAGGCGATAAATTCAAAACAGTTTCAGATGTGGATGCTTCATTCAAGAGAGCCGTATCATTGCTCAAAAACAGCATGTTGATACGGCTCTCTTATTATGCCAAAGGACCCAGTACTCAAACCGGGACGGCAGTCATGCGCATCGTGTCCAGATTGAGATAGAGCCCCCGATAGAATGTACGTCCTTCCCGGATCATCTTCCACAGCAATGCGCAACCGGCCTGTGCCAGCATGGAATTAATAAAAAGGTCCTGCTTTTCCAGGGCTTCCGCCAGCGAACAGCTCGGGCCGGAGTCCTTCTCGTCAATCGTGGAATAGCTGACCTCTTCAGTAATGACATTCAGGTGCGGTGTAGGTTGGTACTGTTCCGAAGCGGGTTGGTAAATCTTGTTGCGCACGGTACCGACCAGTACCTGCCCGGTGGTGCGGGCATTGCCGAAATCCATCCAGTAAATCGGAGTGGTCTCATTGATATGGACACTGTCCCTGAAAGGTTTCAGAAACCGCCAGAGCGTAAGCCTGGAACGTACATTATCGGTACAGGTGATGATGATATTCGCCGTACGGTTCTTTCTCTTCCCTGTTTCAGGCATCGGATAACGGCGGGGTTCCGCTGTCCATGCCGTGCCGAAAAAACGGTTGATCCGGGTGACGAGCGCGACCGCCTTGTTCAGGCCGATTTCCGGCTCGGAAAACAACTGGCGTCCGATGTTGGATTCGGACACGGCATCAGGGTCGTAAACGGTAACATAAAGCCCCGGATGCCCCAATGCCTGCAAGGCCCTGTCCATACGGGCCAATGAGGTGATGACCTGTGACCCTGTACCGCCGGCACCGATGACGATGACGCTGACCGGGTGGTGCGGAGAAAGCAGGTAATTCTCGGTATAATGTATTTTTTTCTTCTTCATGACAATAAATCTTTCAATTTGATATTTAACGGTTGCAGCTCCTCTTCGTCAAAGGGAGCATTGCGGGCATTCTCAGTGACGATGACCAGGTTGCTTCTGGTAGGGTTGCCTTTCCCGCCCAAATGGGAGAACTCGCTTGTCCAGAAACGCTGTTCCCAATATGCCAGCCAATCGGCATAGGTCGGGTTCTGCGGAACGGCCAGCGAGGTACTGCCCAGGCAGACCTTGCTTTGTGTGACGTTGAAGAACGGGGCCCGGTAAAGCTCCGTCCTTTCTTCCGGCCTGTCCCCCTTGAATGCGTAGATATCCATCTGCTCCTTTTCCACCTTGTAGACAACTCCCGGAAGATTGAACTCCCCGTCAGCGATGTTCAGACCTCCGGTGAAAAACATCCGGTGCCTTCCCGGAGGATTGTACCAGACATACTTCTCATGCCCTTTCCGGGAATTGCACTCCAGCAGGTTCGGCGGAATCCTCCCGTACGGAATACGGCATATATCAGCGGAATAGTTGTCCGCCAAAGCCCCGATAAATTCGTGGCTGACGGGAATGGCAGCTCCCATACGTCCGTCGGGACTGATGGGACGCAGTTCAAGATGGTATTTGTCATTGCTTCTGTAAGTATTGGAATCATACGCATAAGCGATGAGTGCCGCTTTCGGCACCATGATTTCCTGCAATCTGGTTGTCAGTTCATTCATTTTCTTTCAGTTAAAAATGTCGTTCAATATATTCTGTAAACTTCCCGAACCACCGGGCGAAGCGTTCGGGAAAGTCATCCATGCTAAATAGCCTGTCCGTTTCGGGAGACAACAGCATACGGGTGACAGGGGAAAGGCAGTACGTTTCCCGCTGGTCCGAGTTAAAAATCTCCATCATATCTTCCGTCAGCACGTCACGGATGGAATAGACCAGCATGACCTGTTCATACAATGGGACGGGCCGGAAATCCGGTTCCTCCTCATATGCCCAGTCGTACTGGTAGGACATGATGGAAGGCACGGCTTTGCCGATGAAAGCCATGCCTTCCTTTACGAGCGCCAACAAGCCCCGTTCATTCTCCCTTTCCGGGCAATGTTCTGTCAGTTTCCTGAAGAAGCCGGAACAGAA
The DNA here is from genome assembly GCF_002159755.1 of Bacteroides sp. An269. NCBI lineage: Bacteria > Pseudomonadati > Bacteroidota > Bacteroidia > Bacteroidales > Bacteroidaceae > Bacteroides > Bacteroides sp. An269. The sequence continues at coordinate 22,570 of NZ_NFJG01000058.1, read as the reverse complement.
CGGACGTTTCCAGATACGTTTCAGCATCCGGTCAATCCCGCCCTTTTCATAGGATTCCACCAGTTTCTTCCACGCTTTGGCTTCCCGCGGTGTTATGTCCTCGTCATAAGCGGGACGGCTTTCCAAATCGTCACACGCCATTTCATAGTAATATGTATCTTTCAAATCCTGCATGCCATGGTGCAGCATGAAGCGACGGATAAATTCAAGTACCAGCCTCCTTACCGGCGTGGAAAGTGCCTTGGTAAAATCCAAAGGCAGCCAGAAAAGGGTGTGGTCCGGCCAGTCGTGGTGCCGGTAGAGGCAGAATGCCAGCCTGCCTTCCACCACTTCCAGATTGACAGATTCAGGGACCAGGTTGTCCATCACCTCAAAAAGCCGGGCGATGTCCAGCCTCGGGCACCGGCTCCGGCTCTTTTTGGGGAAAGGCAGGCGGACATCCAACAGACGGGCGTAGTTTACCGCCGACCGGTACAAGTAGTCGAAAGACTCCGGTGTGGTAAGGTTTATACAGGTGACATCGTCCTCATCCATGCAATAATCCGGCGCAACCGGAAGCAGCCGTTCCGTCAGAAAACCATTGTTGTGCCGGGTGGCGGCAGGAGCTTTATGCTCCTGCGCAATGTCCCCCGGCTGATGTCTGTCTGCCGTTCGAGTTCGCAGATGATCTGCCGTGCCAATTCCTGCAACTGGTAGTCTGTAAGCTGTACGCATGCCTGTTTCTCCTTCTTATTAGTCTGTTTTACTCTTGCCATACCTTTATCCTTTTACGCCGGTGGTCGTTTTGAACTCATAAACCGCACAGTCCTCCTCTATGACAGGGCCGTGTACGTTTGCCGTGGTCAGTTCGGGATAGGTCATGGAGTAGAAATCCATTACGTCAGCCGGAGCCATTTCCGGGTTCGGATCGTCCAAAACAAGGTATGTGCCTGTTTTCTTCATTTTGAATACTCTTTTGAGTCCTTTGACTTCAAGTGCCATATCTTTTATCTTTTTAATAAGTTATACTGCTATTTATTCATGATTGCGGCAAAGGCTTATGATGCCGGATGTTGAACCCTGACACATAAGCCTTTGCGTGTAATAAGCGGATTTAATCCGTACATCGGGAAGTCAACAGCACACCAGTTCCAATTCCTGCTGCGCCTCGTCCTTCATGCGGTTCTCTTCCGGGAAGTCCGGGTATTCGGCATAAGGGTCTTCACGGAGCAGTTCACGGTCCTCTTCATCTTCCTTGTCAAAACTGTAAGGGGCTGCCGGCTCCTGTGGGTGGGGGTGAAAATCCGGGGTCCTGCCTGCCGGACGGTTCGGCGGGGTCTGTACGGGGGCAGACGGCTGTGCCTGCACATACGGATAGGTTCCCGGATACGGGGGATATACAGGCTGCCCGTAGGGCGGGTACGGCTGTCCGTTAGGTGCAAAGCCCTGTGGTGGCATTGTCTGCGGCTGTTGTCCGTACGGTGCTCCCCATCCGTATTCCGGCTGTGGAGGTATGGGTTGCGCTGCCGGTTGTGCGGCCGGTGCCGGTGGAACAGCGGCATTTCTGCCCGCTCCGTGAGGTGACATCGGTCCGGCATCAGTCCTTTGTACGGGATTGTCATTGACCGGATGGGGCTGGGCGGATGCCTGTTGTGCCGGAGCAGGAGTCGGAACAGGCTGCTGTGCTGGCGGTTCAAGCCCGACTTCCTGCGCTCCGAAGAGACTTCCGGCATTCGCCTTGCGCTGAATCTCCTGCATTTTGGCATCAATTTCTTTCTGTTTATCAGCCGTGGCAAGCAGACGTGCCTGTTTTAACCAGGTCTGCGCTTCGGAAAACCTGCTTGCCGCAGCCGCATCGTCCGCTTTCTTCATCAGTTTTTCCATTTTCTCCCGTTTTTCACGGGCTTCTTTGGATTCTTTTTCGACAGTTTTTCCCGGTTTGGCCTGTGAAGCGGTCTTTTCCGCCGCCTTCTCGAAAGCTTCCAGGTTCGTCAGGATGCCGAGCGCCTTCTTTACCGGTGCCATGACCGCCTGCAGGAACTCCCGGTCCAGTTCCTCAGGTGTCCCGCTAAGGACGAGGGGCACCATGTGTTGCTGCTGTTCCTCTTTCAGGGCGTTGTTCCGGGGCATGACCGCCACATTCAATTTGTCATTCATCCTGCGGATGTTGATGCTCAGGTCGGTGCCTGTGCTGATCAGTTGGTAAATCTGTTCAAAAAACATAAATCTAAAATTTAAAAGGTTATTGATTGGCTTATTCTATGGTTTCCTGCATGAAAAGCTTCAGCAGTTCAGCCCTGTCCGGTCGTGAAGCGATGTCCAGCAATGGTTCCAGGTAATAGCCTACGGTACGCGGTTCGTCAGCCGTGTCCGGAAAACGCCGCTTCACGGGACGTGACGGATTATACGGTATCGGCCATGCAACGGGCATGGCGGGGGCGGAAGGGGCAGTTGTTATTGTCTTCATGTGTTCTTGGCTTTAACAGTTACAATAAAATTCCGAATACGGCCAGCCATACGGCTGCCTTGAAAAAGAGACGTATGGCACGGAATGCCAACGAAATGGTTTCTCCAGCCAACAGGATGGCTACAAGGATATTTGCGGATACAATCCCGCTCTTCAGCAGGAGAAATGTACCGATGAACAGGCACAGCACCATGACCGTCCTGCCGATGCATTTGATGATTCTGATTTTCATATCTTTTCATTTTAAGTGAATGACCCCATCGGGGTATGTTTTCCCGATTTTACAAAGGCCGGGTAGCGGATTGGCAGTTTCCTGCACAAGGCTTGGCGGGAAAAAATACCGCAGCGAAGCGAGGATGATTTTTTCCCAGCCAACCAAGCCCCAAGGGGGCTCGCCTTGGGCAGGAAAAAGCAATCCGCTACCTTTGCTGCGTAAAAACGGAAAAATATTTTCACCTAAATAAAAAAATGCAGACCTCACGGCCTGCATCCCTTTTCATTTTGTTTGCCGGGCTTTATGCAGCCAAGCGGATAAGGATTCATTAAACGGTATCATCCTCGGATTTTTCTCCCTTGGAACCGCACAGACGGAAAATCTCATCCGTCACCTCGCCCGCCAGCCTGGACACCTCCTTCAGAAATGTTTCCTGGGCGAGTTTGCCTTGTTCCATGGCCTCCAGTTGCGTTTCCCAGCCGGAAGTGAGGGACGGATCGGCAATCTTCATGCCGCGTACCGTCTCGTAGATATACAGCCCTTTGCGTGTGGGAACGATGTATTTGCCCGAATAACGGATGTATTTGCGGTCAAGCAACGTGTGGAGAATAGCCGCACGGGTAGAAGACGTACCCAGCCCGGCCTTTTCCATATATTCCACCAGCTGCGCATCGGTATAGGGCGGTGGCGGCAGGCTGCGCCGGCGCACCAGGCTGCATGCCGGAACCGGCAAAGTCTCGCCGGCGGAAATATCGGGCAGGGTCAGGAAAACGGCATCTTCCGGGGCAATGTCGCCCTTTCGGCCGAATATGCCGTGCCACCCTTGTTCCACTATCCGGAAAGTGTCTGCACGGAAACGGAGTGCCGCACATACGGCATCTACCGTAGTACACTCCACCTTGCAAGGAGGCATGAAGGTTTCAAGCATCCGTCCAACCACAAGCAGGTAGACCTGCATCTCGCGCCGGTCAAGTTCGAGCCTTCCGGGACATACTCCGGTCGCGATGATGGCCGGATGGGCGGTGCTGTCGCATCCGATAACCTGCTCTGGCAAACGCGTACAATCAATCGCTGCTTCTTGAACATAAGCTTTCAAACCGTCCCAAGCCAGCATTTTTCCCATAATGTCCGGCAACATGGCGGCAACGTCAGGCGACAAGGTACGGCAGGAGGTGCGCGGATAAGAGATGAGCTTCTTCTCATACAGGCTCTGTGCAATGTCATGCACTTCGCATACTGTCAATCCATAATAGCGGCCGGCATCCTTCTGCAGTTCGCCCAGACTGTACAGCGCAGGCGGTGGAAGTTCCTTGACCCACCGGGTGACGGTTGTGATGCGGAGACTTCCGGCATGGCTACAGTCACGATGGAACTCCCCGGCACGATCCCGGTCGTGAAACGTGTCCACGCTGCGCAGCTTGAACGGGATGCCCTCCTTGGCGGTACTGACATAAATGTGCCAACTGTCTGAGGCTATGTGATTCTCCCGGTCCCGGTAACGTCCGCTGATTGCGGCCAGTACGGGGGTCTGCACCCGTCCCAGGGAATGGTTACCCAGGCCTGTCGCCCGGCAGAGCGCATAGCTCGCGTTCATGCCCAGCAGCCAGTCAGCCTTAGCCCGGCTGTCGCCCGCCCGAAACAGGCCGTCGTACATTTCCAACGGCTGCATACGCTTCATGCCCTCGCGCACCGCCTGCTCCGTAAGCGAGGAAATCCAAAGGCGGAGTACCGGCAGGCTGCATCCCAAATACCGGTAAAGCTGCCGGAACAGCAGTTCACCTTCGCGCGAGGCATCCGTGGCGGCAATGATGCGGGAACATTCCGGTAACAGTTTCTCGATGACCTTGAGCTGTTTGACCGCATTGATGTCGGGAATCCAGCCGCTGTCTGTACGGACATGCTTGACCATCAGCTGGAAGGGCCGGGGCACCAGCGGAAAGTCCTTCCGCTCCACACGTGCCTTGCCGTAGTCTTTCGGCATGGCCAGGGAAAGCATGTTTCCGAAGGTCCAGGTCACTATGTAGCCGCCTCCTGCCATGTATCCGTTCCCGCGCTTGTCCGCGCCTATGATTCTTGCTATTGTCTTGCCCACTTCGGGCTTGTCTGTCAGTATGAGTGTATGTTCCATTTTATTTGTTATTGGTGTTTCCCCGTGCCTGAAGCACGGGGAAACGGGTTTGACCATCGTTATTCTTCAAAAGATCCGTTATCAGGGCTGACCCCGTTGATTTCCATGAGCGCATTTCCGTCCGTATTGCGCACGAGGCGGATGGTGGCATCCATCGTCAGGTCGATGAGGGCCGTTCTCAAATGGACGGACAGGACGGCTGTCTCCTCTCCGGAAAGGAGCGGATCAAGATTGCCGCTGTCTTCCAGTTGCTGTCTGCTGATTCCGAAAGACTGAAGCCGTGTCCAGTCCATGTCGGTTTCTGAAAAAATACAGTTGCTTTTCTTTCCCATATTGTTCTTGTTTAGAAGGGTTCGTGAATGAATGATGTTTCTGTCAGACCGCCTGTTTTGCACTGCGTTTCTGTTGCTGGGACTGGGTGGTCTCAGCCTGTGCCGCGTTTCGTGAGATGTTCCGTTTTCGGTCCGGATTTTCCTGGTAGAAATTCAGGATGCCGGTGCTCGGATTGACTTTGGCATAGGAGGAAAACTCCTTTCCGTTTTTTCCTTTCAGGCCGGAAAGAAGCACCGCCTTGCCGTCCTGCAGGTCCGCCCGTTCCTTGGCCGAAAGCACTTTGCCGTAGACTTCCGCAGGAATCCTGGCTTCCTGCTGCTCGCTGAATCCGTCCGGCGTGCGCGAATACTGCGGATACCCGTTGTTCATGTTCAGGCGCACAAAAGAGGAAAACTCCCTGCCGTCGCGTGAAATCATGTTCTCCAGGAAAACGGGCTGGCCTTTGCGCAATGCCTCCCTGTCTTCCGGTGTCAGGCGGACTTCGTTGATTTCTTTCGGGATGTAGATCTCACCCGTTTCCGGATTGTGGCGCGTGTACTTCAGCTGGCTGGTTTCCGGGTCCTGTGTCACAAAGGACGAGAATGTGGTTCCGTTGCTGCGTTTCATATCCTCCACCAGGATGGTGTGCCCTTCGCTGAGCATCTTGAGCTGTTCGGGCGAGAGCTTGACGCCTCCCAATGTCTGCTGGTTGAACACCTGGTCCTTCGGGAAAATATATTCGATGCCCCTGCGTTCCGCGCTGTACTGGATGGTGGCGTTGAATTCCTTGCCGTTTTTGGACGTCATGCCGTCCACATAGACGGCCTCCCCGTTTTTCAGGCGGGCAATCTCGTCAGGTTCCAGCTTCACCCCCTTGATCTCATCCGGAATGAAAACATGCTCCTGACGTACCGCCACCAGTTCGTTCGTCACCTTGTCCAGCGAGACCAGGCAGGGTTCGGCATTGCCGTTGTTCCGGAAGTCCAGGTTTACCACACGCCCCAGGTTGCCCGACTCACGCAGGTTCCTCTTGTCCTCTTCCGTAAAGATATGCCCGAAATAGGGGCGTTCCAGTTCCGGTTCCCTGCGGATGCCGTGAATGCCCAGCATCACCTCGCCGTTCGGGTTGCTCATGAAGGAAAGGCGGGCATCCATGCGGACGGTCGCCAACCCGGGCAGGTTCAATGACAGCTGCACCAGCTTGTTGGTCTTGTACCCCTTGAGCATGCCGTCAAGCACTCCCATACGTTCCAGCATTTCTTTGGACACTCCGATATTTTTCAGCCCTTCCCAGTCTATCATGTTCTCATTATACCGGTAGGACGGTCCCTGCGGCTGTTCTTCCTGTACGGGCTGCTGCGCCTGCTGTTGCGCGGCCTGCTGTACTTCGGTGTGCTGTTCGGCATACTGGGGCGCTGCCGCCGGCTGTTCGTTCACTGTCTGTTTCTTTGCCATTGTCGCATCTTGTTTTAGATTCTTGTTTTGTTCCTCCTTCTGCTTTTTCGGACGGATTTCGTAGTGCTTGAGGAACTCTTTCACTGCGTCCGTCTGTTTCCCTTCCGCCAGATCCTTTATGGCCTGCCTGTTACGCTTGTAATCCTGAAAAGTCAGGCGAATCAGGCGGAAGTGGGTCGGTTCACGGAACTGGCTCCAGAAATTCTTAATGAAATTTTCGAGTATGCTCGAATTCTTGTCGAACTTCAGGAACTCGTTCTCATGCTGCTCGTCAGCAGGCACAGTCTTGCAGTTGCCTTTTTCATCTGCCTCGCTGACTGTCTGGACACCGGCCTTCGGGTCATTCTTATTGTGGACCATCAGCAGTTCGCTGACTTGCTCCACATAGGGCGCGGACTCTGCAGCCGGTTTGGAGGCAGCTTTGCGGGCACGCTTCATTTTTGGTTCTTTTTCCATTTCTCTTTTCTGTGTCATACGCGTCGTTTTTAGGTGTTAACGGTTTGTTTTGACACGTCAAAAGTAGATACATAATTTGGATAATCCTTTGATTTTTAAGAAAGTGGCATTACATGTCATCAGGTGTCTTCAAATGTCAGGAAAGAGCATGGAACAGACCGAGAAAAGGGAAAAATGTGGGTGAAAAACAATTGCGGATGAAGCAAAAGAGAAATAAGGGAATAGGAACGAATAAAGGGAAGGGCAGATGCTGTACGTAGCCAAAGCCATGCAGAGCAGAGGGAGCTGGAAGCCCCCTGTAAACTTTAAGATACCGGATGCCCAACAACGAAAGTAATGTATAACTGGAGAATTTCTGTTAGTTTGAAGACTGGTGTCAAAAAGCAGGCCTCTGCCTGTTGCTCTGAATCATTCATGCGTCGCGTCGGTCGCAGTTTTGCCCCTGTAATCATTCCTTAATTCCGTTTCCGGTTGCCGCCGCGTTCTTTTTCGTGAGAATTTTCCCGGCGAAGCCGGTTATGGAAAATTTTCACGAAAACCGGCGGAAACGCGGCTGGCAAAACGGAAACGGAATTACCTTTGATGGAAGGGGGAAAATTGGAATATCCTCTATATTTTATTGATTTGATATACCATAGCGATTCATCTTTTTGTACAGTGTCGGGCGGCTGATTCCCAACAATGCCGCTGCCTGGGTCAAATTCCCGTTTGATTCGGCAATTGCCTGCCTTATCTGTTGTTCTGCTTGCTCTTCTTCCTGTAAGAGAGACTGCATTTTCTTACTATTCCTACCGACTTTCATTGTTTCCGGTCCTAAAGTCGGGGTTATCTTCAAGTACCTGGAAGAAATACATTGCCCTTCACTTAGCACCACCGCTGCCTGAACCACTTGTTTCAATTCACGCACATTGCCCGGCCAGCTATGTTCCAACAACATTCTTTTAGCCGGCTCGTCAAAATCAGAAACTTCCAGCTGCCATTTTTCACTATATTGTCGCCGGAAAAAATCAGCCAACGGAAGAATATCTTCAGGGCAGTGGCACAGCGCAGGCACCGTCATCGTAAAGTCCTGCAAACGATAAAGGAGGTCTGCCCGGAAACGCTTTTCCGCCACTGCCTTGTGCAGGTTTTCATTGGTAGCCGCAATGATGCGTACGTCTGACCTCCTGTCCTGTCCGCCTCCTACCGGCCGATACCTGCGTTCTTCCATGGCACGTAACAGCATCTGCTGTGTCTCAAGCGGAAGATTCTCCACCTCATCAATAAACAATGTGCCGCCATGCGCTTCCTGGAAATATCCGGCCTTTTCTTTCAAGGCTCCTGTAAAAGCCCCCTTAACATGACCGAAAAAAGCGGATGCGGCAAGTTCTTTGGGTAACATACCGCAATCAACTGTCACATAAGGTTTATTGGCCCGCAAACTTTGCCTGTGTATATTGCCGGCCAAATGTTCCTTTCCGGTTCCCGTTTCCCCCCAGATAAGCACGGACATATCCGTAGGTGCAACCAAACGGATGTAATGGTACAATTCATTGAACGCTTTGCTTTTCCGTTCGTATATCACTTTGGAAAACGACAGATTCCTGCTCCTTATTTTTTCCATTACAGGCAGCAACTTGTCTTCTATCAACGGTTTCAGTATATAGTCCTCGGCTCCTAACTTCATCGCATGGATTGCCGCATGTATATCCTCATACTGTGTCATGATGATAAAAGGTTGGGAATATCCCTGTTTCCGCATCCATTCCAGTAAAGATGTGCTTTCACCGTCCGGCAATCTCAAATCGGCCAAGAGGGTATCTTCTTCACCCAGAGAAGAGAGCATAAATCTTCTTGCCTGCGCAAGGTGATGGATTTTTACTGTTTTCCATCCCGCCTTTTGCAAATAACCACAAATATAATCGCAGAACAATATGTTATCCTCTATAACTATCACCCTCATAAGCCTGTATAGTTTGTTGTGCCAACTTAATTATTTCTCCTCCTTTATCTATTATATTTTGAAATGCCAAAACAAGCTCCTCATGCGTGCATTCCGGCATCTGATGGAGTTTTTCATACATTTCGCGTAGCGGTTTGGCCGCATGGATCATTTCCCAAGAACTGCTCAAATGATGTATCCAATCGTTCAAAGCCTTCCGGTCTTCCTTCTCCAAACATTTCCTCATCGCATCCATATCATCACGTGTCTGGCGGATCAGCGTATCAAGCATTTCCCGTCCGTTACTACATTTTAATAATGCGTAAAAATCCACCCGCTCTTCCTGCCTCTTATTTCCCAGACATCCTACACATACCCGCATCAGTTCATCTGCGGAGAACGGCTTTCGCAAGCAAGCAACAAACCCAGCCTCAGACAAGCCGGAAATATCGCCTCCAGTTGCTGTAGCTGCGATGACCGGAATCGTACGTGAATTGCCGACATTTGCCATCCGCAATAATTTAAGCACATCAAACCCATTCATCTGTGGCATTTTCAAGTCAGTAATCAATACATCATAATTCTGGCATCGTAAGTGTTCGATCATGTCCCGCACGTTTGCGCACACGGTACATTGTACTCCCTGACGGATAAACATTTCCTTCATCATGGCCAACAATACCTCATCGTTGTCCAATGCCAATACCGTAAACGGAAGCACCCTTGAAATTTTTTCTCCGCTTTCCATAGGCATCTCTTCCGCTAAAGATAAAGGAAGCAAGAACGTAAAGCAAGTTCCTTTTTCCAGCCGGCTATTCAATTTTATTTTTCCACCCAGCAATTCCGCCAGCCCTTTTACGATAGCCAGTCCTAATCCGACTCCTTCCACGGTAACGGCATTCGGCAACCTTTCAAAAGCTGTAAAGATGCGCATCTGTTCTTCCTCACTGATTCCTGTGCCTGTATCTTCAACTTCCAAAGACAAGACTCCGCCTGAAAAGCCAGTTCGAAGGGTTATCCTGCCTTGTGAAGTGAACTTAACCGCATTGGACAATAAATTGGCACCAATCTGGAGAATCCGCTTCTTGTCGCCCACCACTACGGCATCACAGCCATTCTCCACCTCAAACCTCAATCCCTTTTCGATAGCCAAAGGCATAAATTCTGCTTGCAATGCATCGGTAATGCTTTGAATCCTGAAAGGAACCGGGTTCGGCTTTTCCTTATTGCTTTCCAACCTGAAAAAATCCAGCAGTCCGGCCAACATGGAAGCCATACGGTCTGTAACTTGGCGTATCGTCCTGATGTATTCCTCCCGTTTAGCCTTGTTTTCTTCTGTTAAAAGCAGTTCAATATTGCCACCGATGGCAGTAAGCGGCGTACGTAAATCATGAGTAACAGTCAGCATGATCCTTTTCCGGGCTTCAATCAAGACCTTGTTTTCAGAAACGGTCTTTTCCAGTTGCCCGACCGTTTTTTCCAGTTGTCTTTTATACCTATTGATACGTGCCATATCCCGATGTATAACTGCATACGATACTCCAAGCAGCAGCACCATGATTGCGATTTGCCCACTGGTAGTGGCAAAAGAACGCTTTTCTGCCTCAGCTATCCTGTCTTCTCTCTGTTTCAGTTCTTTCAAAAGTGTTCTGTCCATGTATCTGAGCATAGCCCTCAGCTGTCCGTTCAGTTCCCTGTTTTTTCCCGCAAGACTATCCGCCTGCCCTAATAGCCTGCGCGTGTATTCCTGTTGTCTGTCTACAACATTTCTGTCCAAATCGTACAAGCGGGAAGCCGTAGAGGAAAGTCTGTCATTCTTCCGCTTTCTGAAGAGTCTTTTCCAAAAGTTACGCTTCTTATTACTATCATCCAGCATACTTTGACGAGCTATTTCCGGTATCTGCCGGGCAATCTTCCTGTCCATGTCCTCTTTCATACGTACCGTCACCATGTATTGCCCCATAAGTTGTTCTTTATCTTCCCATAATCTGCGGATGCTGTCAAGATGCGCATCGGCCAACCAACCTTTGAGGTTGCACAAAAGACTATCAACAGACAGCCTTTGCCTATGGTAAGCCTGTAAGTCCTCCGTTTCCCATTCTATGAAAGTTTCCGAGAAGGAAGAAAGTTCGAGCATCCTAACATATACATCATGTATCTCCTGTTTACGGCTACTGATCTGTCTGGCTTCCTGTTCCCTTACTTTGCGCTCTTTCCATTCATAAATACCTGTATATATAATACTTCCTATGATTAAAAGTATAACGGCATATCCTACAGCAATCTTTGCCAGAAGAGACCGGGGGTGCAAACTGATTTTCATTTACATTTTCTCTTTGTTACTCATTGCTTATATAGACAAAAATCGGCCTGCAACAAATGGCGAAAGTTCTTCGCCACCACTTATTATATAAACCGACCAGTCGGTATTTATTTGCAAAGATAGACTTTTTCAAGGAATAAAAAAACAGATATCCATATCTAGTTCCTATGTTTTGAATTTCTACAAAAAGTTTTTGGGGGTGATGTATTCATTTTCGGTGTGCTTTGGATGATTTACTGGGAAGTTACCGCTTTCTTCATCAGGTCATCCACTGTCTTTCTCACCACACAAGTGAAAATGCCTCAAAAATCATCCTAAAGTCAGCATACGACAAATTCAAAATAGAGCATAAATAACAATTATACAGTATTTTAGATTGAGTTGTAGCTATAAGATTGAGGAATCAAAAAAGGGAAGATACAGATGTGTCCCAGAAGTATTTTTCAGAGCGAGCATAAGAAAGTTTTTCCAATAGAAGAATCGAAAAACTGCCGGCTAAAACTATATGCGTCATGTACAGCCAACTTATGTTCCCGTGATGCCTTATAAACTACTTCCAAAAGAAAGTTCTGTTCTTGAAACAGCAACTCCTGATACAAACGGGAAAACTCATCCATGTATTCACCAGCAGAAGATACAAATTGCAAATAATGCATCAAGCCGTTTCCTTTCAACTCCTCGGGGAAATCAGATATTGCACGTTCAATAGGATTCCTATACAAAAGAGTGAATTCATTCCAATTTTCGTGCGGGCTGGATGCCATTTCCGAGGTAAGCTTAGAAGCAGGGAAAAAGCGCAAACGGATGACAGCATCTACCAATTGTTTTTTAGAAGGGAAATGATGGATAACCGCCCCCTTAGACTTATGCACAGCCAAAGCTACATCGCAAAATGAAGTATTTCTTATACCTTTTGCAATGAATAGCCTGTATGCTTCATTGATTATCTTTCGTTTTAAGTCCGGATCCATTTTATAACTGCGCGTAACATTGAAAAATAGCACAGACGCAATCAAGACTCAAACAGCTAGTGGAAAAAGCTAAAGACGTATTGACGCACCTGTGCTATATGACAATGTATAGCGCAAGTCATCATATACCATCTCGTCTTTTTGAAATTTCCACTTTCGTTTGAAAGATGAATATGACACCTGTACTTAATGTATCAAGCCTTATTTTATACGAGGCACAAAGATAAAGTTTTTGCCGCTAATCTCCAAATTTAGACTACACTTAATAATACGGTTCCATAAGAAAAGCGTCCGCTTTCAGGTACTAACAGCAAAATTTTTTCACCGGATTTAAGTTCATGTGTTCTCCAAAACTCATCCAATGCCGCAAAAATAGCCGCAGATGCAATGTTTCCCACTTTAGGCAAATTGGTAAACCACTTACTTTCATCAATTCCCACCCCCACATTTTTCAATTCATTGATTATCTTATCATAGAAGAACATAGATGAAACATGGGGAATAACGTAAGAAATAGAATCCGGAGAAACACTGTGCATTTCCAAACAAGATTTGATATGTTTAGCCCAATATGGTACGGCATATTGTTCCAGCAGCTTGATATCTTGTTTGACTGTAAATATGGAGCGATTTACAAGATCTTGACTATCGAATTTTTTCCAACTTTTCAGCTCGCCATCTTCTGATTTTTCTGCTCCCATAAACATACAGGTAGGAAGTTCATTTGCATAAGAAGTCATTTCTACCCATTCTACACGCAATGCCTTCCCCATTCCTGGATTGTCTTGAAGCAATACAGCACTGGCACCATCGCTCAACATAAACCGGAGGAAATCCTTTTCAAGTGCCATGTATGGTTTTGTACCCAAATTAGCACATTTCTCATATTCTATATCATAATTTTTAGAAAGCAATCCCGCAGATGCTAATTCAGAACAACTACAAACTGCATTTTTTTTCTCTCCAACCAGGATTCCCCAATATGCAACTTTAAAGGCTTGAATGCATGAGAGACAAATTCCTGAAGCAGAAAAAATCTCCATTGGCTTGTTTTTTAACAAGCCATGTACCATAGAAGCATGAGAAGGCAACACTTGATCTGGACTTGCTGTCGCACAAGTCAATAGATTTATATCTTTCGTAGATAAATGTTCTTTTAACAGCCTATGAATCGATTGAACTGCTAAGTCAGCATTAGTATGCGTCATTTCCTGCTTTGTATTGAGTGCATAATAACGCTGTTTTATTCCATTTTGCCTTAACACAATATTTTTCACACGAGAGTTCACTCCGGAAATCAAGCCTAAATAATTCTCCATGCAATCATTAGTTACAGGAGAATTAGGGAAGTAAGTAGCTGTAGATGTGATAAATACTTCGTTTTTCATCATAATTATACTTTAATTAAACCATATATAAACAAAAACTGTTCTTTTAGTTTTGGTATATTTAATCCATTTTCCAAAGCATCATTGTAAGATTGCCCAAAGAAAATGTATTTAAACTGTTTAGCTAGTTTTCTGCAATCATGCTGCTCACCTATTTCTCCGTTTTTCTGTGCATGCTTTAATACTGTTTCCCATAACAATAATTCTTTTTGTGTAATGATTGTTGTTTCTTTAGTAAAATTCGGATAGAATTTTTCAGCTTGCAGAATTAAGTTCATATATGCACGCGTTCCATTTGTATTGGCATCGGGCAAGACAAACTGTGACAAATAATCCATAGTATATTGTACTCTGTCAATATATAATTCTATGAATTCATACAGTGATAAAGTTGTAGACATTCTCATTTTATTCTCAACATCTTGCTTACGTATAATGTATTGATCAATGACATCCATAAACAATTCTTGTTTTGTCGGATAATGATATGACATGCAACCTCTAGACAGATTAAGACTTTTTTCTATATCTTTTAAGGGAACCATACTGTAATCTTTTGACAGAAACTGTTTAAATGCGGCTTCCCTTATCAATGCTTTTGTTTCTGAGCCTTTTGAACCTTTCATAAATTTAATTTTTCCAGCAAAAATAAAACTTAAAAATGAGTTTTTATAATTTGCGGGTATATTTTTGAACTCTAAATGCCTTAATAGTGAAATATTAAATTGATACGTTTCTTAAATTATATCCAAAGAATAATATTCTTCTTTTTTTCACTATATTTGCCACAAGACAAGCCGATTAGTCGGTTTGTAGGCATAGGAAGGCTCAAACAAAAGTGGAATTTTCGAATGAGACGTATTCCTATGCCTTTTTACTGTAGTATCTGTTGAAAGGGGAGATGCTGTTTACATTGTCACTTCCATTATCCAGATACTGATATAGTACTTTTATCTGTACCATGTGTGTATATAACTTCCACCGAACTCTTGCGTTAATATCAGCACTGACCATCACAGATTCCTGTAACTGTTTCGAAGAATAGGTTCCTCTTCGACGTGCGAGGTCATACAACTCTTCGTCCTCTTTTAACTTTACTACCGATGTGTACAACTGGTATGCATCATCAATTTTCTCCAAATGAAATTTTTCTTTTATACCATCGGATGGAGGCATGAACTCCAATTGTGGCAAATCGCATTTGTTCAAGATGACCAAACTTCTGTCCATTGGCGAATTAAATTCTCCTAGCAATTCTTGAATTTCGATTCCATCTGAAGTGGCAAACCTTCCTTCAGACTGTGGAATTGCATCTTTCCATATAGATACCGCCTCAAGTCCGATACAGAGAATGAGATGTTCATCTTTGTTGAGCTGCAATTTTTTTATCGCCATATCCATATTTTCTGTAAAGACACGGTATTGCAGCGGATGTTGAAACGTGAAAGTGTTTAACAGATATCCCCTGAACATGTGTAACAACATTGCACTCAAGCTTTCCTTGATATTGATATAGGAAATCGTCTTTTCATCTGCAAAAGCTTCCAACGGTTCAACTTCCCGGATGACAGCATGAATATCGTATTCACTGAAGTTTTGCGTTACGTTACCAGATAATGCAGCACGGTATGCAGTAAGATTGCGATTGGTCATAGCTATAGCGATATCATTGAACTCACGAACTTCTTTGTCAGACAATGGTTGGTCTTGCCTTTGTTTTTGTATCTTCCCCTGAAGCTGGTCTTTAAAATCATCCAACAAGCCGGAAAGCTGCTTCATACGCTGATACATATTTAAGGATGTGGCATCTTCTTCCAACACCTCTTGTAACCAATCTGCCTTTGACACCTCTTGCAAGCGTGTTTTCAATAACGGGATATTATCCAGCCATGCCTGTTTGGTTGCCAACTCTGCAGGCGTATCAGGCAATGCAAACAAATAATTCCTATAGGTATACTCTTGCGGAAGCGTGTACAACCGCATGATCATTAATGCCAAGTATCTCTGAATCCAGCCGTTGATGATGCTGTTGTTACGGACTCCCGACTGAAGATCCGGAAACGGATAATCACGCTCTAATCTGAACGGATTATCCCATGTGTCTGCTACCAATTCCATAAAGGCGGGGATGATTTCTGCCAAATTGTTATATAACAAAACATATTGCGGAGGCTTCGCATTGGAGTAATATAACATTTGCTTCAGCAGTCCATATTCCTTTTTATACAGGAGCATAGCCCCCAGTGCCGTGTGAAATTCCTTGAACTTTTTCCTATCACTTTCTCTTTTGGAAGCCTCTTCTGCTGTAATGGTTACAAAGTTCCCCTTGTTGTCCTGGATACGCTCTCCCTCATAATAACTCTGCATAGAAAATAGCAAATGCTGATGTGCCATCCTCCAGTAAACAATCAGCCAATCATAGTGTTTATAGTGCAACTGTTGGAACAGGCAAGTCCATATCACATGATAGGTCTTTTCTGAGAGTTGGGTCTGCTGAAAATCATCCCAAAGAGCGGTTATAATATCATTCCCGTTGTGAATGGATACAACTTTTTTCTTTGAAGCACATAAGATTTCGTTAATGGCTATCACTCCATCGTATAATTCGGGCGGGTATTCCACCTCTTTCTTTTCCTTTCCCAGCCGATAATTAATAATCCATTCATAATAGGACTGATAACAGGGTCTTAAAACATCGATGTTGTCTGTCTTTTTAATTATCGCAGCCCAAAGTTCGAACCATGCCTTCCTTTTTTCCAGGCTAACATTGCCTTGCAGCAATCTTTTCTGTAATCTCGGCGCATCGTAATAAACCCGAATCAGGTAAACTACCCATAATAGCCCCACAACCATACCGATGCAACAAACAGCCGCCATGTAGCCCCATGCCTCGTACCATATCGTGTCTGCCAACCTGACTTCCCTATCTTTGGGCAGGATTACGATGTAGGCGAACAATTCAATAATGGTTGCTATCAGAAAAAGACAAAAGCAGATTGTTGCCCGCTCTTTTGCGAACAAACCTACCAAGCGGGTTGAGCCGTATTTGTCATCAATCCGTTGGATGGCTCCAACCAGCAAAGGAAAGGCAACACCTAAAATAGCTGCCGCCAACGCTAAGACCAATTCTTTGGCACATGTCTCACATATCATGGTTATACCTGTATTATTAAACCGTCCAGTCGGTTTTGTTTTCGGGACAAAAGTATAAGAATTCTTAATAGAAACAAAGCAAAAGCCGAAACAATTGCCACCTATGTGTTAACAAGTGTTTCGGCTTTACCCTAAATGCAGTGATAAATACTTGCTATCGCGGAATCATTTTGATTTTGACCGGGACTCCCTGGGAATTCAAGACACGGACCGGAGCCTTTTCGCTTGCCTTGATATAGAAGAGGAGATAATCCTGTGCCCGCTGAGATTCATAATACCCTTTATCCCGGTATTCGGCTATCCACTTTTGAATTACGGGAACCTGCCAACGATTCATCAACACATAATAAGCGGCCTCGTATTCAGAATCGCTCAGGAAAATGTTCAGCTTTAAATAATCCCACCAAAAACGTTCTTTCGCTTTGCTATTGGCATTGAGCGCAGCCATGCGAAGATTGTAGGCTTCGCCAGGGGCGTCTGAATAGTAGTCCCATGCGAATACATCGGGCGTACCACCCTCCACATTGTTCCTATCAGGAGCAAAAGATTTCAAGGCCTCCAGCGAAGCATTGATTTGGCTATATGTGCCTGTTTCGTACTCCTTATAATAAGAAATGATATTCTTCAACCGGCTTGAGGCAGGATGAACCAATACTGCACGTGCCTTTATATGACGTTTGGCATCGCTGCTTACTTTTGCCAACAGCTTCATAAAAACGGCTTCTGAATTTATCCGTTCAGCCGGATCAGTCTTTGCCAAAGGGAAATCTTTATCGATTTTGCGTATATTACGGTGCAGATAAGGCAAACGCAATGCTCCATACGCACAGCAAATGGAAGCACGGAGAATCTGGAAAATAGGTGTACGGTCGCCTTGAGGCGCCACATAGGGAAGATCAGAGATGCTGAAAAGTGCCTCGCTACCGACAATAAGGGTGACGGAAAGCGACTCATTTTCTTTCAGTTCTCCCGTAAGTTTGAAATCACGCTGTTGGACACTTACCCAATCTATGGGTTGCAATGCCAAGAGGAGGACGCAAAAACGACCATTGTGCGGTGTGTAATCCACATTCTGCGGTCTGGACTTGGAGACCACCTCGTTGAGGAATCTAATTTTTTGACTATCTACCATAATTAAAATCGGTATTAAGTGAAACTTCGTATTAACGGTACAAAGGTAAGCAGCTATGCAGATTTGTCTGTTCCGATTTTCGCCGAAAACACTGCACAAATAAATTTTCTAAACTAAATTCTGCATCATGCAAAGGAAACCTGTACATCCGGTAAAATTCCGGTGATGTTGGAAACTGAGTTGACAGAGACCTTGACCGGCTGCAGCCATACCAGCTTTTGTTTCAACTTTTGCAGCCAAATGCCCATTCGTGCCTTGCGCTCCACCTGATTGGCTTCGTCCCATTCGATACAAGCGATAATAGCCAGTTGAACACCGCTGTCAAGCAACCGACTATTTATCTGTGTGAAGAACTCTTCGTCATTGGTAGAAAAGCGTGCGGCACCTGTGGCAGTGGCAATCGAATCCCTAACCTTGACGGCAATCCTCCGCATCAATTCTTCGCCTCCGGCATTAAGCACTGCACGAGTACTTTCATCGCGGGTATGTCTCCGATAGTTTTTGACTTCGATCAGAAATAACTGTTTCTCCTCATGAATGCCCATGAAATCTACCGCCTTTGTAGGCTTGAGAACCTTTTCCACCTTTCGGTGCGCGATATGTTCATCGTACTTGACGACCACCCAACTGGCATCTTGAAAACTGAAATTGATGCCGCTCTCCTGAAAATCACTCATAACTGCTCATGTATTTCTGTTCCAAATCATAGAATGCCGCATACTCCTCCAGAATCGGATTATTCTGTATGGCTGTGAGCGTATCGCTTTCTTCGACTACTATTCTGCCTTCTTCTTTGTGCAATCCGAAGAAACGAACACATACACCCGTGTGTTCCTTGTACTCAGAATACAAGGAAAGTATGTGTGTAAGCAGGTAATCATGCGTGGCGATGAAAATCTGCAAGCCACACTTCTGAAGTTCGCGAATGAACTCGGCTACCACCCGGATGAGAGCCGGATTGAGATTGGACTCCGGTTCGTCCCAAAACAAAATCGTTTTGGCATTGATTTCACCGTTCAGGATAAGGTAAAGGATGGATGCCAGTTTGCGCAACCCTTCAGCCACCAAGTGGGCTTCCATGTTTCCCTCAGCCGTCTGTATGTAAAAACGGCCGTTCATCTGAAGCACTTTGAAACCCAATTCACGCTCTAACAATTCGATAGCCGACTTTAACGGATTGCCCTCTATATCGCGCAAAACGGGAAGAGCAAGCGAGTGCGCCAGATTGATGTAAGTCTGATCGAATGAAAGTTCACGTTTGCTGCTCAATCCTATAAACCCCTCAAACAGGGAAAACATCTCACGCGGCGGAATATAGATGAACTGGCACTCGCCCCATTTGTCGTCTCCCTCTATCTTGACTGTTGTCTTGGATGTAGCAGAAAAGCTGAATGCCAAATTCTTGTCATCCACAGCAACCTTTACAAATGCTTTACTTGCCACCATACTCTTGTTTACCAGATTGCCGATGAAATCCGGTTTGAAATAATGAGTAACGTTTTCTGCCAATATGTATTCAAACTGTTCTCTGGAAGTAGTTTGCTTGGCAAGGAAATCGTGACGTGCCTGCAAGGCAGAAGCTAAGCATTTGAGCACATGTGTCTTTCCCGTACCGTTTTTGCCAATAAGGACATTGATTCCATTGACAAATGAAAAACTATTGTCGATGAAGCTGGTAAATCCTGCTAATGTTATACTGTTTATCATTGAAACCTCTGATTAATAAAACTGTTACAAAGTTAATTGAAAAACAAAAAGCATCCAACTTAAATAAGTAAAAAAGGGAATATGACGGTAAATATTGCTTCCATATAAAATATGATTGTATTCTAAATGAGGTGCCCTAATCAGCAACGAGTTTATTGACGACCCTGGACATAAATCCCTTTCCAATTTTCCGGGAAATGTTTTTCTGCCCACATACAGTTGAATCTTTGAGGTGAACAAATGGAATTTGCCGCATAAAAGACAGCGTAGAAAACAGAATACGAAGGATTCCCTTTATAACCTTCAACATCTGCCAGAATTTCGTCCATAGTCCTGTTGAGCTCTTTTTCATCATTCACATATTTGAATTCGACTGCACACTCTAATGAAGGTATCAATATGTCCGGATTATAACATTTGGCTGTTTGCTGAAATTTATAATGACTACAATCTTTATTGTCAGGAAATGTCGCTTTACAGATATCTTTGATAGGTTTATACACATCCGCTTCGGAGGTTGGTTGTTTCCCAAAGGTGTTAAGTAGCGTAGCTGTACTATTTAATATATTTTCCAGAATGTCAAATTCTTTGCGAGCACCTATAATGCTGAAATCATCAAAAGCATCCAAATATTTTCTGAGAACAAGCATCAACTCGCTTCCCATCTCTTCAGTACCTGATAGTATTTTTTCTTTTGTTTCGTAGAATGGTGTAATTTCTGCAAGAAAAGTATTATAATAGTTTGGTAGATTCTTTGCTTCAATATAAGCCTGTACTAAAGGAAGCAGTTTTTTTGCAATATAAATTAAAGATTCTTCTCTTTCTTGTTCTTCCATTTCATACGTATAGCATTCTTCTTGTGACAATTTGGAAAAATTAGGTGTTCCGTATTCTTTAAACATTATATAATCGTAGTGGCTACGGTCGAATGCGGTCATTATTCTTTTTATTTTCTCTGCCAAATGTTTCATATTCGCTTATTTATAGGTTAGCTCTATTGTAAATATACTCCATAAAAGTAAGAAAAGGAAATGTTTCAGTGATAAATTTAACTGCTGTAAGGTGGAGATTATCCATAAAAAGAAATTGCTATGGAGCACACCATACTCTATAGCGATTTCTTAAGAAGAACAGTATCGACTAAATAGTTAGAATATGTATTCAAGAAAGTTATAAAAAAGTGTCAACTGATGTTCATAAAATTGTGATTTTATTTATATCTTCTATTTTATAAATAGAACAATCCTTATTAAATGAATTTATGATACTGTTTGTGTTCACTCCTAAGTGTTCCATAATAGATAATGGATAAAAAAAATCATCATATCCATACTCCCAATGTGGTAGTTTTAGTTGTTGATACTCAAAATTCATTTTTTCTCCCTTTTCATTGATTATAAGTTCATCTTCACCAAGTGTATATTCACATTCTCTTATTTTTCTTCCTTGTGAATAATATGAAAAAGACATAATTGGTATCCAAATATCAATATTAAACTTATATATATATGATACAGAAGATAATATTGAATCATGTAAATAGTTAATAGCCTTTCCTTCTATAAGAACATAACTATTTATGATTGGGCTAATTATTATTTTTGTAATTTCATATTGAGTAATATTGGTTACAGACAATGGTTGCGTTTCTAAAGAAACATCCACTGATTTTCTCCAACTTGTATTATTGGTTATTAGCTTTAAATCTAAAGCTGATATTATATTACTCAATTCTTCTTCTTTTATAAGAAGCCAACTTAAACAAGCAAATTTATTATATAATTCTTCCATTAGTGATTATATTTATGAGATATGTCTACATCATTTTCTATTACTTTTCCATCTGGATAATAAGTCCTGATATTTGTATTGCCTTGCAAATCTGTCCATTTATATGTAATCATCATGTCATGAGTCTGAGAATGATTATATAAAAGTAGATTGCAATTCTTAGCTCTTGGACCACATGGCGGTAGAGGACCTGCACGAAAAGGTTTACCATTTTTACCTTTAAAAAAAGCAATAGAACCATCACCTTTGGGTCCCATTGATGTTATTTCCAAATGCCCACCTCTTTGATTTCCCATTTGATTTAAGATTTGTGGTTCTGAATGAGTGCCATTTCTTATACTTGAAAAACTTCCGACTTCTCCTGATATACCTTGTGAATTTGTATAAATGGCATTTGCAATATGCAATCCATTACAATCTATATAATGATTTGTATTTGAAACATAACTATATAATGTTGGATTTTTGCCTAATATGCCTATTGGATCTTTTGTTAAATATCCCCCCAAATTAGGTAAATAATACCTAAACCTATTATAGTACAATCCTGTTTCTTCATCCGCATATTGCCCCTGAAACCTGAACGGACAATCGAACTCCGTTCCCTTGTCAATGGCGATCACTTTTCCGTAAATATCCAACGTGCAGTCCCAGGTCTTGTTCCCCTGTCCGTCGTACATCTGGATGGGAGTACCCAAGTAGTCGGACACAATGGAATACTGCTTACCCTCCTGAATCTTCGCCGCAGGCACAAACGTATCCGCCTCGAACACCCAGGTGGTAATATCTTCTGCCGGTTTTTGGGGAGGGATGTTTCCCTCTTCGTCCGACTGTAAGCTGATGGCTTTATAGCACCATTCATGTAAAGGTACGTTTCCATCCCACACCCAGCGTGTGACCTTGCCGAAATACCGCTTGGCGGTGCGGCGTCCCAGCGCATCGTAACGGAACTCCACCGGCCTGCCGTCCGGACGTATGACTTTCTTCAGCATGCCGTTGGACGCCCACCCGTAGAGCCATCCCGTGCCCGTAGCCAAGCAGCGGATGCCGCGCTCCTTCTCCAGGCGCTTGCGGTCATGGGGCACGGCGTTGTCCTGCAACTCCTTGAACTCGCGGAAAATAAGGTTTCCCTCGTCGTCGTAGTGGTAAAGGCAATCCGGGTCTTCCAGAAGC
>NZ_NFJG01000057.1:0-26079 GCF_002159755.1 Bacteroides sp. An269 | reverse complement strand
TGTCGTATGTCCAAGGAGTTAAGTATCTCGGCTACTCCTTTTATGTAATGAAAGGCAAATGCCGCCTCACAGTACATCCGAAGTCCAAATCCAAGATGAAATCAAGACTCAAAGAACTGACGAATCGTAGCAACGGATGGGGATATGTTAAGAGGAAACAGAAGCTGAAAGATTACATACGTGGGTGGATTGGATACTATCACCTTGCCGATATGAAACGTTTTCTTCTTGATATAGATGAGTGGTTAAGACGGAGAATACGCATGTGTATATGGAAAGCTTGGAAGAAACCCAAGACCAAGGTGGCAAACCTCATTAAATGTGGTATTGGAAAATACAAGGCATGTGAATGGGGTAACACTCGCAAAGGTTATTGGCGTATTGCTGATAGTCCTATATTGAAGGTGGCGATAAATAAGGACAGCCTGCGAAAGGCAGGATATCCTACCTTAATGGGCTCGTATCTCGAATGGTACCCAAAATAGGAACCGCCGTATGCCGAACGGCACGTACGGTGGTGTGAGAGGTCGGTGAACATGAAAATAGGAGATAAACACCTATGATTAGTGTTTACCTCCTACTCGATATGAAAGAGACTTTTACTTCACCTGATGCCAGCAGGGCGACATGATGAAGGTAAATTCATAATCGCCGTAGGGCAGGCGGTATTTCTCCAGCGGGAGGGCTCCCCAGCTATTGACACATCCCAAGCCCATCTGCGCCTTGTCGATGCACAGGCTGGTCATGCCGGCTTTGTCCAGTTCGCCTGAGTGGCGTTGGATTTTCACCCAGCCTTCATCAAGGTCTTCGATGCGGTAGGGCAGAGCCGATGCCGAGAAGGGAGCTTCGGATACGAACATCAGTCCGTTGCCCGCTTTGTTGATGACCTGCCACCAGCGGAGATCGGTCTTGTTTCCGCTTTCCTGCGGACGGATGTACGGATAATACTGGTCGTCTACCTGCTGGCGGTATACACCCAGCGGCGTAGAATGGTTGCGGTCGGAATAGTTTTCCCACGGGCCTCTGCCGTAGAACGAAATGGTTTCGAACTGGCGGGGCATCATCAGGTTCATGCCGAAGCGGAACATGTCTGATACCTTCGCGTTCGGGTCGGCTTTCATTGCCTGTACCACTTTTACCGCACCCTTGTTATTGATGAGGTAAGTGAGCGAGAGAGTCGCCGAAACGGCTTTCAGTTCATAGTCGGCACTGACTTTCACCATGTCGTTTTCCATTTCGCTCTTCAGCGAAGTGAGGCGGATGCCGGGGTTCTTCCATGCCACATATTTCTGTTGCAGTCCGGCTCCGAAATCGTTGTCGGTCGGTGCACGCCAGAAGTTGGGTGCCAGTGCGGTGCCCGGTTCGAGATAGCTTATGCCTTCTACTTCATAGACGGTGAGGTAGCCGGTGTATTTGTTGAATTCGATATCGAAGTTTTCGCCTTTCACTACCAGGTAATTGCTGTTGGTAGCATCGATTTCCGGCACGATGATGTCCTGGTTGCTTTCTTTTACATTGGCAAACTCCAGTGCCGGTGCTTCGTAGGCTTTCAGAGTCAGCTGGTCGTAGGCTACGGTATGACCGGCGGGCAACATGCCTTCGGCGTTTTTCAATACGTATTTCACGTTCAGCAACCATTCGCCTTCGGTACCGATGGTGCCATAATCCAGTGTCACGTCTTTAGTCTGGTGAGGAGCTATGCTGAGGCTTTCTACTGAGCCTGTGCGTACAATACGTCCGTCGTGAAGCAATTCCCATTCCATGCGGTATGTCGAAAGGTCGCGGAAGAAGTATTCGTTATACACCTTTACAATGCCTTTTTGTACATCGGCAAGGGTGGTCCAAATGTCCTGATAGAAGTAGCGCACTTCGTAGGCGTGCGGGTTGGGCACACGGTCGGGGCTTATCAGACCATTGTCGCAGAAGTTGATGTCGCTGGCATCAAAGCGGTTGAAGTCACCTCCGTAGGCATAAATAGTCCGTCCGTTCTTTCCGGTCCAGCGACACGACTGGTCTACAAAGTCCCAGATAAATCCGCCCTGGTATTTGGGATATTTGCGTACCAGGTCCCAGTATTCCTTGAATCCGCCTTCCGAGTTGCCCATGGCGTGTGCATATTCGCACTGGATGAGTGGTTTCTGCTTGCTGTTGTCTTCGCAATAGGCGATACATCCCTTGTAGTCGTAATACATCGGGCAGAAGATGTCGGTCTTTCCGTCTTGGCGGGCTTGTTCGTACTGCACGGCACGGCTGGGGTCTTCTGCCTTCACCCAGTCGTAGGCAGCTTCGAAGTTGGGTCCGTATCCGGCTTCGTTCCCGAGCGACCAGAAGATGATGCTGGGATGGTTGAACGAGCGTTGCACATTGCGCTGGTTGCGTTCCATGTGCGCTTTGGCATACGAAGCGTTTTTTGCCAATGTCTTGTCACCGTATCCCATACCATGCGATTCGATGTTGGCTTCGGCTACCATATAGAGTCCGTAGCGGTCGCACAATTCATACCAATATGCATCATCGGGATAGTGGCAGGTACGTACGGCATTGATGTTAAGCTCTTTCATGCGCAATACGTCTTGAAGCATACGTTCGCGCGATACATAGTAACCGCCATCGGGATCCATTTCGTGACGGTTGGCACCTTTAAACAATACCGGCTGGCCATTGACCAGTATCTGTGCGTTCTTCAGTTCGATTTTGCGGAAACCTACGTTTACCGGAATCACTTCAGCACCCGAAGCACCTTCCATCTGTGCATAGAGCGTATAAAGGTAAGGAGTCTCGGCGGTCCACTTGTGCGGGTTTTCAACGCTCATCGTTACCGTTTCCCCTTTGGTCGAAGCCGAAGCCACTTCCTTTCCTTCGGCGTCTTTCAGGGTCAGCAGCACGTTGCCGCTTCCTTTCAGCTGTACATCAACGGCAAGTGTACCGTTTTTGTATTCGGCATCCAGATCGGGGGTGACGCGGATGTCTTCGATGCGTTTCTTGTTGCGTGCATACAGATAGCAGTGGCGTGCCACTCCGGTGTAGCGGAAGAAATCCTGGTCTTCCAGGTACGACCCGTCGCACCAGCGGAATACCTGGAACGCGATTACGTTTTTCTGCCCCGGTTTCAGGTAAGCGGTCAGGTCGAACTCGGCTTCCAGTTTGCTGTCCTCGCTATATCCTACGAATTTCCCGTTTACCCAAAGGTACATGTTCGAGCTGACGGCACCGAAGTGTGCGATAATGTCTTTCCCTTTCCACGAAGCCGGAACGGTGATTTCCCGGCGGTAAGAGCCTACATGGTTCTTTTCGGTGGGTACGTAGGGAGGATTGCTTTCGTATTGGTTCCGCCAGGCAAAGCCGGTGTTTACATAGATGGGGTCTCCGTATCCGTTCAGTTCCCATACGCCGGGTACTTGTATGTCATCCCATCCCTTGTCGTTGTATCCGGTTTTCCAGAAATCGGTAGGGCGCTGGTCGGCATTTGCCACCCAAAAGAATTTCCAGGTGCCATCCAGGCTCATATAGTTCTGCGATTGCGTTTTCCCATTTCCGATAGCTTCTGCCGACTCGTATGCGAAATAGTCGGTGTGCATCGGCGCACGGTTGATGGCGTTTATTTCCGGGTCTTGCCACTCTTTGAATGTCTGGGCGTTCCCGGCAAGAAGAGAGATGCCCAATAATCCCAATGCAAATGTTTTTCTCATGCTTTCAATTTTAAGTGTTAATGATGTTACAAACATAATTGATATTTCACCACAGATGCACACAGAGGATTTAATATTTTTCCTCTGTGTCCTCTGTGATGAATGCAAGCATTATCCTACCAGCTGCATCATGCGGCTCAGGTATTTGCCGATGATGTCGAATTCCAGATTTACCACGCTTCCTATGTGCAGCGTGTGGAAATTAGTATGTTCGAAGGTATATGGGATGATCGCTACTTGGAACGAGTCTTGCGTCGGGTTACATACGGTCAGGCTCACCCCGTTGACGGTTACCGAGCCTTTGTCTACGGTAAAGTATCCGCGTTTCGCCATTTCGGGTTGGAAATCATACTTGAACGTGAAATACCAGCTTCCGTCGGCATCGTCAATAGCCGTGCATACAGCTGTCTGGTCTACATGTCCCTGCACGATATGTCCGTCCAGCCTGCCGTTCATCAGCATGCTCCGTTCTACGTTCACTTCATCGCCTTCTTTCAGCAGCCCGATATTCGAGCGTTCGATGGTTTCTTTCATGGCGGTAACGGTGTACGTATTGTTTTCGATGTGAACCACGGTGAGGCACACACCGTTGTGCGACACGCTTTGGTCTATTTTCAGTTCATTTACAAACGAACACGTCAAGGTCAGATGCAGGTTTTCCTGTTCTTTGACTATCTTGACTACTTTGGCACATTCTTCTACTATTCCTGAGAACATAGATATTGAGTTTTGAGTTTTTGAGTTCTTAAGTTTTTGAGTTCTTAAGTTTTTGAGTTCTTAAGTTTTTGAGTTCTTGAGTTATGCTTTCGGTATGGGTTTGCTCCATACGATTACTCCTTCCGAGTCGATTACCGATATGGTACCTCCGGCATATTCTTCGATGTAGCTCCCGCCTTTGGCGAGTATGTCTTCTGCCATGTGGATGGCTTTCTCTTCGGTTTTGATGGAAAATCCCTTGTT
Source organism: Bacteroides sp. An269 (assembly GCF_002159755.1). Taxonomy (NCBI): domain Bacteria; kingdom Pseudomonadati; phylum Bacteroidota; class Bacteroidia; order Bacteroidales; family Bacteroidaceae; genus Bacteroides; species Bacteroides sp. An269. The sequence continues at coordinate 21,430 of NZ_NFJG01000057.1, read as the reverse complement.
GTCGCTCGAACTTTGGTCCGAGAAATAAATGTCATACGTTTTCATTTCGTTCAACTATATTAATTATGGTAATGCAAATATATACAGGCTACGGTTAGCAACCAAAAAATCGAAGCGTTTTTTCTTGTGGAAATGTTCTGCTCTGCCTGCACTTATTTGTATTGGCACGCGAAAGTATCTGCATCGGCAGGTGCAACTATATGCGTGGCATGATGCAACCGGTTTCCGTGACTGGCGTGACAAACGAAATAAAGTTAAATATTTGCTTGGTTCTGTTATCCGAAGCAGAATAATGTGTTTCTTTGTACCTCATAATCGTTTAGTAAAGTTATGAATACAAAAAGAACACTTATAGGGGCATTGGTCGTATTGATGGCTTTGGGCTTGTCCAGTTTTAAACAGGAAGACGACCGTAATTTCCAAATAGCGAAGAATCTGGATATATTCAATGCTATTTTCAAGGAACTTGATTTGTTTTATGTCGATACCCTTAATCCGGAGAAAGTGATTCAGAACGGGGTAAACGGCATGTTGGCACTTACCGACCCTTATACGGAATATTATCCCGAAGAAGAAGTGAGCAGCTTGAAGGAGATGATTACCGGAAAGTATGGAGGTATCGGTGCGGCTATCCGGTATTACAAGAAGAAAGACCGTATTGCCGTGATAGAGCCGATAGAGGGTATGCCGGCTGCAGAGGCAGGAGTAAAGGCGGGCGACATTATCCTATCAGTAGGAGGGAAGGACATGGTTCGTGGTGATTTGAAACCTCAAGAGTTTTCGGAGAAAGTAAGTGAGGCTTTACGTGGCGAACCGGGTACATCGTTTATCCTGAAAGTGCTCCGTCCGTTGAAAAACGACAGCACGGTGATGGAATTTAAGATTACCCGTAAGAATATCCGGAACAATCCGGTGCCTTATTACGGTATGGTGCACGATAGTATCGGCTATCTGGCGCTCAGTGGCTTTACCGACAACTGTGCCAAGGATGTAAAAAAAGCATTCATTGAACTGAAAGATAAAGGAGCAAAGGCATTGATTCTCGATTTGCGTGACAATGGGGGAGGATCGTTGCAGGAAGCGGTAGACATTGTCAATTTTTTTATACCTAAAGGCAAGGAGATAGTCGTAACCAAAGGTAAGATCCGTCAGGCTGCAGGGTCTTTTAAGACCGCGAATGAACCGATTGATACGGGAATGCCTCTGGCTGTATTGGTTAATGGCAACACCGCTTCGGCTTCTGAAATCTTGAGTGGCTCGATGCAGGATTTAGACCGTGCAGTTATCATTGGCACCCGTACGTATGGGAAGGGATTGGTTCAGACCACTCGTCAGCTTCCGTATAATGGGACACTGAAGGTGACTACTTCGAAGTATTATATTCCCAGCGGGCGTTGCATTCAGGCAATAGATTATGCGAAGAAGAATGCTGATGGTTCGGTGGCACGTATCCCCGACAGTCTGACCCATGTGTTTTATACAGCTGCCGGTCGTGAAGTGCGTGATGGGGGAGGCATACGTCCCGACATAGAAGTGAAAGGTGATAAGTTCCCTAATATTCTTTTCTATTTGCTGAATGATGATTTGATATTTGACTATGCTACCCAGTATTGCCTGACTCATCCGGCATTGGTCTCTGTAGATTCGTTGCAGATTACAGATGAGGATTATGGCGATTTTAAAAAACTGGTAAAGGATGCCAACTTCACTTATGACCGCCAGAGCGAACAAATGCTGAAAACCTTGAAAGAAGTAGCCGAATTTGAAGGGTATATGGAAGGCGCGGCCGAAGAGTTTAAGGCATTGGAACAGAAACTGAACCATAACTTGGATCGTGACCTGGATTATTTTTCCGGACCGATAAAAGAACAGATAGCCGAAGAAGTAGCAACCCGATATTTCTTTGAACGGGGTGCGGCGATGCAGCGTTTGAAAGACGATGCCGACTTGAAGAAAGCGATTGAAGTGCTGACGTCTCCTGCGGAATACCGCAAGATTCTTTCAGTGCCGGAAGCAAAAACAGAATCGGATGCGCACACGGCGTCACAGAAATGATTTTGCAAAATATTTTTATGGAAGTATATGGTAAATAGAGAAAAGTTTCCTATTTTTGTGGAGTAAATAACTAGTCCTAAAATCAGTAGAAAAGTAAATCATTATGGAAAACGAAAATAATAACAATCCGGAACAATTACAGATAGAGCTGAAAGAAGAAGTGGCTCAAGGTACGTATGCCAATTTGGCTATTATCACTCATTCTACATCTGAATTTATACTTGATTTTGTACGTATCATGCCGGGCCTTCCTAAGGCCGGCGTACAGTCGCGTATAGTGATGACTCCTGAAAATGCCAAACGCCTGATGTTTGCTTTGCAGGATAATATCGTAAAATACGAAAAGAATTTCGGACCGATTCAGATGCCAGAGCAGCAGCGCAATGCCAAAACCTTTGTACCCCCTTTGAGTGATTTCAAAGGTGAAGCATAAGAAGCACTTAGAACTAGATATAAATCCGACTGGAATCGGTGCAGGCCTGAATGGGTTTGCCCGATTTGCAGTCGGTCTTTTTTTATATGTTGTTCTTGTGAGAAATTTAAGTGTATTTTTTAGGGAATAAGAAGCTGTTTTGAATTTATCGTGCGATGATTTGGGATGAGTTTTTGAGGCATTTCCGCTTCTGTGATGAGGAAGATAGCGGGCTATCTGACGAAGAACAGGAGCGGAAAGGACCAAAAAATCGCCCAAAGCACACACGAAAACGGATACATCAAGCCAAGAAAAACTTTTTGGAGAAATTCAAAACAGCTTCTAATAGTTCCATGGATGCGCCATCCCGGCGTATCCACGGATTTTTTTAGTGTATAACCTATCTAGAAAATTAATGAAAAGCCTTATTCCCAGATTCCTTCCGATGTCATTTGTATACGTCTGATGGTACCGTCTTCGTTATAGTACAGACGGTCGATACAGATGGCCCGTCGGAAACCGCAGCCATCGGTATTAATACTCCCGTTGTGGTAGATGAAATAGGATTTCCCCTTGAATTCAATGATAGCCTGATGGTTGGTATTCGAATTACCAGCTATTTCGTTCAGGATGCCTTTGTATTCCCATGGACCGTTAATGTTGCGGCTCATGGCATAGCAGATTTTTTCAGGAAACTCGGATGCAAACGACAGGTAATACCAGCCGTTATGTTTGTGTATCCAAGGCGCTTCGGTGAAACGGGGCAACTGTATGGGCATAATCGGACCGTCCAGTTCTGTCATGTTTTCTTTCAGCTTGGCATAATAGCATTGGGTATTTCCCCAAAACAAATATGCCTGTCCGTCATCATCAATGAATACAGTAGGGTCTATGTCGTCCCATCGGATGGAGGTATATTCAGTTGTCATGTCATTGGTAATAAGTGCCGAACCACGTGCATCTTTAAATGGACCGATAGGAGAGTCGGAAACGGCTACTCCGATAGATTTGCCGGGAATAGTGGCATGTTCTACGGTCACATACCAGTAGAATTTTCCGTTGCGTTCGATTACCTGGCTTGCCCATGCTTCTCCTTTCGCCCATTTAAAATCGGTAGCTTTTAATGTATAGGCATGTTCGGTAAAAGTATGCATATCTTCGGTAGAAAGAATGCACCATTCGTTCATCAGGTAGTATTGTTCGGGAGCAGGGCATTCATCGTGTCCGGCATAAATGTATACTTTGCCGTCATAAACCATTGCTGCAGGGTCGCCCAGATATTTATAATTGATTATCGGGTTGCCAGATGCAACAAACGTTGTATCATTGTTACTGGCAAAGGTCGCAAAGCTGCCGGCACATATCATCAAAGTCAGCAGCATCATGGATTGAATACGTGTGTTCATGTTTACTTTTCTTTATTAGATTTGTATGTTATACAAAAATAAGAATGTCCACTTCCAGGAAGGTGGATATTTACCTTTCTTTGGTGGACATTTGTTTTTTGTTGTATAGTTTGGAGGTTTGTTACTTCATTTCAAACGAATAGTGACTTTCAGGTGGTGTTTTGCCATATTAGAAAAAAATGATAATCTTCTTTTTAGAAGAAACTGTTTTTGAATTTATCGTGTGCTGATTTGGAATGGGCTTTTGAGGCATTTCCGCTTGTGCAATCGAAGTATATATGCATTTTCTGAAGGTATGTATCATGCCTGCAGGTAGCTCTACCGGTGTGTCTGTGACAGGGGATTTCCAGGTATCGGGCAGGCAGATTCGGGGAGAGGGGTGGATATTTAGCCGTTTTGGGTGGATATTTGTTTCCTGCAGCTGCTTTCTTCGGATGAAGTGTTCTGCCGGTAAAAGAAAGTTCGTATATTTGTTGGTGAAGATAGACGGGGAACACCGGAGTGGATGCTCCGGAATACTTGTCGTTAACTATTAGAGACAGATACTGATGAAAATACGATACTGTTCATTGCTTGTGTGGATATGCGTGTTGCTGCATATACTTCCTGCCTTTCCGCAGAATAGGGGAGGCAATTATTTGTTTACCCATCTGACAATGGATGATGGGTTGCCCAAGAATTACGTGGAGGATTTGATGAAAGACAGCCGTGGCTTTTTATGGGTCTCTACAGGGGGAGATGGTGTGACGCGTTATGACGGGTACGATTTTATTACATTCAATGCTTTTTCGGGAGAGACACGGCTGAAGAATAATTTCATCGTGAAGTTCTGTGAGGACCATTTCGGACGGATCTGGATGGCGGGAGAGCAAGGCTTGGATATTCTGGATGTAAATAGTCTGCGTTTGATAGGTGGCCAGGAGCTGGGTGGAAAATTTGCATCGGCTGCTTTTCATTCCGCCTCTTTTGTCTATTGTTCTTCTTCTGGCAATGTGTGGGTGGGTGCAGATGATGCTTTGTATAAAATCGCGTTTTCTTCAGACGGTAAAGTGGAGTATATTACACGGATATGCGATCTTTATTTGTATAACCGTAGCTTGGCTTTCTGTGAGGCGGATGGATATATTTGGTTTGATTATCTGGGCACGTTGTCGGTTATCAAAGAAAATGTGGTTGTGCCGCAAAAGCCGGTGCCGGTTTTTCCCGGAACGGTCATCCCTGAGGGTTGCGTGATGCAGTGTCTTTTCCCTTGGCAAAATGATTTGTGGATTGGTACTAACAACGGATTGTATCGGTACAATGTCAGTACGCGTACTTTGAAGGCTTATTTTACCGATGAGCGTGATTTGTTTTCCTTGTCGCAGAATTATATTACCGACATCAATCTGGCTCCGGACGGGACGTTGGTGGTAGGTACCTTGAAAGGATTGAACCTGTACAATGCTGTGACCGATAATTTTACACGTATCCAGCAGTCGGAGCTAAGCGGGGGCGGCGGATTGAATTGTAATTTCATCAATTGCCTGCTTGCCGATGAAAATTTGCTTTGGATAGGTACAGAGGTGGGAGGATTGAACAAGATGTTCATTTCGCGTTTGCAGATACAGAACGACTTGCATTCACAAGAAGATGCAGGCAGCCTTTCGGGGAATCTGGTTAATGCTATCCTGGAAGATGAAAACGGGTCGTTATGGATAGGGACGGTTGAGGCTGGGCTTAATCTTCGCCGTGCAGGGAAACAGCATTTCGAGCATTATACAACGGGATTGCCGTCACGCTTGAGCCATAATTCGGTCAGTGCGCTGGCGTCTGACGGGAAAGGCCGCATTTATGTAGGAACGTGGGGCGGAGGTTTTGGCTGGGTGAGTGGAAATAATTTGTCCGACAAGACTTTTCATCCGGTTTTGTCTTCCGAAATTCCTGAACTTTTCCAGGCTTTTGTCAGTGTGCTGCTTTACGATTCGTTGAATGACTTGTTATGGATTGGCACGAACCGGGATATATTGGCCTATCATCCAGCTACGGGGAAAGTGTTTGATCCTTTCCACGGCAAGCGCTGGGGAAGTGTTTATGGGTCGTTGGGAGGATGCATCACGTCCGATGGCATTTTATGGATAGGGGTCAGCTCTGGGTTGTATCAGATTGATTTGCACACGTATGGGAAGGACTCTTTGGAATATGCTTTGTATGACCATAAGCTTGATAATCCTTCCGAGCGGATGGCAGAGCGGATAACATCGGTTTGTCCCGGGAAAGATGGGGATGTATGGATTGGTACAAATGGGAATGGCTTTTATCGGGCGAAAGGGAAAGTCGGCAATTGCCGTTTCAAGGCTTTTACTGCGAAAGATGGTTTGATAAACGATAATGTGATAGGCGTGTGGGAAGGCAAGGACGGATATGTCTGGCTGACTACCAATAATGGCTTGTCACGTTTCAATCCCAAAGATAATACGTTTCAAAATTATACGAAACACGACGGCTTGCTCAGCAACCAGTTTTATTGGAATGCCATCGGCGGCTCGAAAAACGGTGAAGTGTATGTCGGCAGTACGAACGGTTTTTCGGAAATCCGTTTTATCCCCCGTGTAGAATCGGATAAAGGATTTCCATTGACATTTACCGGACTGTTTAGTTTTGACCGTGACGTGGCATTTGCGGATAATCGGGTGAATATTCATGAACGTGACAAGCAACTGACGGTGCATTTTGCATCCTTGGATTATAATCCTTCTGCCTTGGCATGTTATGCTTACCGGTTGGAAGGATTTGATGACAAGTGGATAGAGGTTCCTGCCAATCAGCATACCGTATCCTATACCAGCCTGCGTCCGGGAAAGTATGTGTTCGAATTGCGTTATGCTTCGGATGGAAAAAACTATGTTTCGCCTACGCAGACTTTGATGATTGAGGTTACGCCTTATTTTTACAAGACTTTTTGGTTTCAGTTGCTTGTCGGGCTGGTCTTGCTGATGTTGGTGTATGGGCGGTTCCGCTCATTAAAACATCAGCAGAAATTGCTTCATACATTGGTAGAAGAGCGTACCCGGAAACTGGAAGAACAGAAAAAGCTTTTGTCCGACCAGACGGAGGAACTTTCACATCAGAATAAGTTGTTGAAAGAATCGAACGAGAAGATTACCAGCCAGAAGAACAAGATTCTGGAAATGTCACGGAAGGTGGAAGAACTTACTGTTGACAAGCTGGCTTTCTTTACTAATATTACGCATGAATTCCGTACTCCGCTTACGTTGATCATCGGTCCTATCGAACGGGCTTTGAAGTTGAGTTATAATCCTCAGGTTATCGAACAGCTTCATCTGGTGGAACGCAACTCGAAGTACCTGTTGTCGCTTATCAATCAGTTGTTGGATTTCCGGAAGGTGGAAGAAGGACGGGTGAAGATTGTTTCCAATTACGGTAATATCCGTAGCTTTGTAGAAGAATTCATGCCTTCGTTTACGGTATATGCGCAGGCACGTGGCATCGATTTGCGTTGCTATGTCCGTCTGTACAATCCGTTTATGATGTTTGCCGAAGATATCTTGCGTAAGATTCTGACCAACCTGATAAGCAACGCCCTCAAGTTTACCCCTAAAGGCGGGCAGGTGTCTGTTTATATAGCTTCGCTGATGTCAGAAAACGGCGAGAAGTTGTTTATTAGCGTAAGCGATACAGGGAAAGGAATCCCCCAGGAAGACATCGACCGTATTTTCAACCGTTTTTATCAGGCGGATAACCAATATCAGGTATCGGTGAGCGGGCAGAGCGGAACGGGCATCGGGCTGTATTTGTGCCGGAAGCTGGTCTTGTTGCTTTCGGGCGAGATAGGAGCGAAGAACAGGCCGTCGGGTGGTTCTACCTTCCGTGTCTTGCTGCCTGTGGTGCGTGGAGAGCAGCCCCGGCCGGCAGTGGCAGAAACCGAAGAGATACATCCCGAACTGTTGCGTAACAGCAAGATGACCATGCTGGTGGTAGAAGACAACAAGGACATGCGTGATTATACCCGCTCTATCTTGCGTGAGTATTATAATGTATTGGAGGCTGCCGACGGAGAGGAAGCGCTTCGGACGCTGAAAACTTACAATGTAGATTTTATTATCAGCGACCTGATGATGCCCGTGATGGATGGGGTGGAACTGTTGCGTCGGGTGCGGAGCGATTTTTCCATTTCCCACATACCTTTCCTGATGCTTACCGCCAAGACTTCGGACGAAGCCCGGCTGGACAGTTATAAGATGGGAGTAGATGCTTATCTGCTGAAGCCTTTCGATGAGAATATGTTGCTGGCTCGTATTGCCAGCATTTTAGAGAACCGCCGCCGTTTCCAGCAACGTTTCTCTATTGACATGAATGCCGATTCGCTGGAACTGGCAGAAGAAAATTCGGGCGACAAGAAATTCCTGGAGAGAGCCATACGGGTAGTGAAAGAGAATTACAAGAATCCGGACTTTGAGGTAGGGGATTTCATCAATGAGATGGGAATCAGCAAGAGTCTGCTCAATAAGAAGATGCAGAGCTTGACCGGCCAGTCTGCAGGACAATTCATACGGAATTACCGTCTGAACCTGGCGCGTGAACTGCTGTTGAAAAATAAAGTGAACCGTACGATGAATATTTCAGAGATAGCTTATGCCGTAGGTTTTAATGACCCGAAATACTTCACCCGTTGTTTCACGAAACATTTCAATGTTACGCCGAGTAGCCTGATGGAGGGGTGATTGGGGATAGACTCTCCACCTGAAAGATACGTTTGTCCACCTTGTTTTGTGTTTGTTTTTGCAACTTTGCAATATGCTGACAAGCAGTGAGTATAATTTTTATTTAGATAAAAAACTACAAGCGTATGAAGAAAGTTGTTTTATTGACCATGTTCTTAGGTATAGGATGGGGGGGCTTTGCCCAACAGCCACAGACTACCGACAGTCCGTTGGTGCACGACCCGGTAATGGCGAAGCAAGGTGATACTTATTATTTGTTCGCTACGGGTGAAGGAGTGTCTGTCATGTCTTCTAAGGATTTGAAGACATGGAAGTTCGAGAAACCTGTGTTTGCCGAAGCTCCTCAATGGGCGGTGGAAGCTGTAAAGGAGTATAAGGGACATACATGGGCTCCCGATATCATTTACCACAACGGGTTGTATCACTTGTTTTATTCTTGCTCGGCATTTGCCAAGAATACTTCGGCTATCGGACATGCTACCAATCCGACGCTTGACCCGTCTGAACCTGACTTTAAATGGACGGATCATGGAAAAGTAATCCAGTCGGTACCCAACCGGGATATGTGGAATGCTATCGACCCTAATATCATCATCGACGAGGACGGTACGCCATGGATGAGCTTCGGCTCATTTTGGGATGGTATTAAAATGGTGAAGCTTACTGATGACCTGATGCAGGTGGCACAGCCTGAAGAATGGCATTCGCTTTGCAGCCGTCCGCGTTCGTTCGGGCTGGATGATAAAGATCCGGGTGATGGAGCTGTAGAAGCTCCGTTTATCATGAAACACGGAGACTATTATTACCTTTTCGTTTCATTCGATTATTGTTGCCGGGGGAAAGATAGTAATTATAAAGTCGTGGTAGGACGCTCGAAGTCGGTTGTCGGACCCTATGCCGACAAAGAAGGGAAACCGATGGCAAAAGGAGGCGGAACGCTGGTGATAGAAGGAAACGAAGCGTATGCCGGTATCGGACATAACGCAGCTTATCATCTGGACGGAAAAGATTATTTCTTATGCCATGCTTATTCGATTGCAGAAGATGGAGCCCCGAAATTGTTTATACGCGAAATGGCATGGACAGCTGACGGATGGCCTGTAGTCAATTATTAAATGAAGAATGAAGAATGATGAATGAAGAATCGCTTCGCCCGCATGGAAATTTTTCATTCTTCATTCTTCGTTTTTCATTCTTCATTCCTGCTAATCAGTTCCAGCAGTTTCTCTACCGCCTGCTCTTCGGGGATATTCTTCTCGATACATTCTTTTTTCTTGTATAGGCTGATTTTGCCTCGTCCGGCACCTACGTAGCCATAGTCGGCATCTGCCATTTCACCCGGACCGTTTACGATGCAGCCCATGATGCCTATCTTCAAGCCTTTCAGGTGCGAGGTCGCGGCCTTGATGCGGGCGATGGTTGCTTCGAGGTCGTAGAGCGTACGTCCGCATCCCGGGCAGGAGATGTATTCGGTTTTCGAAGTACGCAGGCGTCCGGCTTGCAGGATGCCGAATGCAGTTTCGTCTGATTTCAAGTCGGAGATAGCATCACCGTCGTTATAAAGCAAGATGCCGTCGCAGAGGCCGTCTATAATCAAAGCACCCATATCCGTAGCGGCTTTCAGTTGGAAATCTTCCAGACAGGTTTCCTTATAGTACTGGAAGAACACCAACGGATTTTTCAGTCCCAATGCCATCAGCTGGTGGGCTAAGCCGCGGAACTCGCCCAGGCGGTTCGCATGATTGCTCTGTGCGATGACGACGGTTTCCGGATGGCGGCGCAGGCAGGCGATTGCTTCTTCGTCCAACGTCAGATAGGTAAGGAAAAGGAATTTCCGTTCTGCCTGGCTGAAATGAAGCTCAATCAGTTGTTTGTGGCTGAATGCCGGATACGTGCCTTCGCTTCCGTCCCAGCGGTTAGCGTCTACGATGTAGCCGATGCCCGGCTGGCGTTCTTCGGGCAAGGTCTGCCCGCAATAGATATAGTCCGGACGGAATTGTCCGTTTGTCTCCATATTCCCGTTGAGGCGTGCTGATATGACGATGGGTACATGGCCGCCACCGATATTCCCTACGGGGGTAGTGGTGCGGCGTGCCGGGTCGGTATAGCAAAAGCCCTCCGCTTCCGTTCCGGGTATGTAGATATGGCCGTTCCGCTTGGAGACGTAGTCCACCAATTTGCGCGCCACAGGTATTTCCGCTTCAGGAGCTTCTGTAAGCGAGACACGGATGGTGTCGCCCAGTCCGTCGCATAGCAAGGCTCCGATGCCCAATGCCGACTTGATGCGCCCGTCTTCTCCGTCACCCGCTTCTGTCACGCCCAGATGAAGCGGGAATGCCATGCCTTCTTTTTCCATTTGCGCCACCAGCAAGCGGACCGTTTTCACCATAATGACGGTATTCGATGCCTTGATGGAAATGACCACGTCCGTGAATTGTTCTTCCACGCAGATGCGCAGGAACTCCATGCACGATTCCACCATGCCTGCCGGTGTATCGCCGTAGCGCGACATGATGCGGTCGGACAGCGAGCCGTGGTTCACCCCGATGCGTATGGCGGTATGGTTTTCCTTGCAGATGTCCAGGAAAGGGACCAGCCGTTCGCGTATCTTTTGTATCTCTTTGGCGTATTCTTCATCCGTATACTCCAGCTTCTTGAAGGTACGTGCGGCATCGGTATAGTTGCCCGGGTTAATGCGTACCCCTTCGGCATAAAGTGCTGCCACTTCCGCCACTTTCGGATTGAAGTGGACGTCAGCAATCAGCGGTGTGCCGTAGCCTTTCGAGCGCAAGCCGATGTTGATGTTCTTCAGGTTCTCGGCCTCACGTGTGCCTTGGGTGGTGAGGCGCACATATTCGCCTCCAGCTTCAATGATGCGGATGGCTTGTTCTACACAGGCTTCGGTATCGGTGGTAGGCGTATTGGTCATGCTTTGCACCCGGATGGGGTTAGTGCCTCCCATAGGTGTGCCGCCTACATATACTTCGCTTGCCTGGCGGCGTGAATAATTGAAATAATCCATGTTTTTTTTAGTTGACAAGGTACCAGTTGACAAGGTGACAAGGTTCTGAATACCTTTGTTGGCACCAGTCGATGGTATCTGAAACCTAGTCACCTAGTACCTTGTCACCTAGTTACCTAAAAAATCAATCTACTTTATACTCGTATTTCACCTCTTTCAGGTCTTGGTTGGCTTTGACGATTTTGTTTTTCAAGCCTTCCTTGTATGCGGCAAACTTCTGTGCCAACGCCTCGTCAGACAGGGCGAGCATCTGCACGGCAAGGATAGCGGCATTCATCGCCCCGTTGATAGCAACCGTAGCTACAGGAATGCCGGGAGGCATTTGGATAATGGAATACAGAGCGTCTACTCCGTCAAGCGTGGAGCCTTTGATAGGAATGCCGATAACGGGCAATGTGGTATTGGCTGCGATTACGCCCGGCAATGCAGCCGCCATGCCGGCTCCGGCAATAATGACTTTCAGGCCTCTTCCTGCTGCTTCACGGGCGAATTTTTCTACTTCAGCGGGCGTGCGGTGAGCGGAAAGTGCGTTCATTTCGAACGGTATTTGCATCTCGTTGAGCAGGGCTGCCGCTTTTTCCATAACGGGAAGGTCGGAAGTGCTTCCCATGATAATGCTTACAATTGGTTTCATGTCGTTTGTTTTTTGAGGAGTTAAGAAGTTAAGGAGTTAAGAAGTTAAAGAGGTTCGTTTTCATCAACCTGACTATTGGTTTTAACTCCTGACGGAGCGCAGCGGAGTGATAATTCCTTTAACTCCTTAACTCCTTTATTAAATTATTCATTAATCAGTTGCTTGTATGCTTCTGCATCCAGCAGGCCGTCCATTTCCGACGGATCTGCCGGCTTGATTTTTACCAGCCAACCCTTACCATACGGGTCTTGGTTCACCAGTTCCGGATGTTCTTCCAGTTCCGGGTTTACTTCCAGCACCTCTCCGCCTATCGGGAGGAAAAGGTCGGAAACGGTTTTCACTACCTCTATGGTGCCGAACACTTCGCCTTTGTCCAGCGTCTCGCCTTCGGTGGTGATGTCCACAAAGACGATGTCACCCAATTGGTCTTGTGCGTAATCGGTAATGCCTACATAGGCTTCTTCACCTTCCAGGCGAATCCATTCGTGTTCGTTCGTGTACTTTACATTCGTAGGGAAATTCATAATTCGAGATTTTAAAGGTTTATATTTCCTGCAAATGTACGAATTTTAATGAAGAATGCAGAATGAGGGGAAAGAATTTCTTTATAGCAAAACAAAAATGAATGTCCGCAATGAGCCAATGTAGGTTAATTGGGCAAAATGCGGACATTCATTAAAATAATTGTCAATTGCTTACATGCACGAAGTGACTCCCAGCGTGGTCCCGATAGCGGTGAGAATGGTGATAAGGGTCTGAATCACGATGCCCCAGATGTTTTTCTTTTCCATAGCTTTTAAGTTTTTGAGTTTGTTAGTTTTTGAGTTTGTGAGTTTTTTTGAAACGCAGATTTTCGCAGATTAACGCAGATTCTTTGATTTACTATTTTTCGATTTACGAAGTACGATTTAATGTCAAAAATAGTAGATAGTAAATTGTCAAATCGTAAATTGAAAAATCTGCGTTAATCCGCGTTTAAAAAAGGTTACACGCCCGGTTCCGAAGCAGCAGGTTTGCGTTTCGCCGCTTCCAGGTCTACGGTAGCCTCGCCGGCTTTCTCCGCCTTGAGCGTAGCTGCCTGCGCCACGCGGCTAGCTACGGGGTTGAACTGCGCCCGGCTGATGAGGTCGGCAAAGTCCGTTCCGGGCGTGAATATCACGTTAATGCCCGTGATGTTCGCCGCGGTGAAGTCCGCCAGCGAATCCGCGCCCTTCGACGAGAGCGAAATCCAGAAGTCGCCCAGCGCGCCCAGCTGCACCTTGTTGCCGTTGAGCAGCATCTCCACCAGACACTCGCACATGTCGAGCACCACGCCCTGCACCGTGCCGCGCGAGAACACCCCGTTGTGGTCGGCAATGTGCTTTACAAACTTGTCGAAGGTCATCGACTCTTTCATCTGAGCCTTTCCGTAGGCTTTTTCCGGTGCTTCCGCATCCATCGGGTTCGCCATCAAGTAAACTGAATAGTCAATCATAGTAGTTTAGTTTTTAAGTTTTTGAGTTTTTAAGTTTTTAAGGTGACAAGGTACTGTTTTAGGTGACTAGTTAACTAGGTGACCAGGTACTAGGTTCTGAATAGTTTTACTAATGGTATCTAAAAACTAGTCAACTAGTACCTGGTCAACTAGTCACCTAGTATCTAAAACCTTGTCAACTTGTCACCTTGTTAACTTGTTACCTGTATGCTGCAAAGGTACGCAATCCTTTCCACCCGGCAATGGATTTGAAAACGGTTGGTGTGAAAATCTGTTAACGATATGCGTTTTTATTCATATAATGCTGTAAATGAAGTGTATACGAATCATAAAAAATACATATTTGCGTGCGATACCCGATAAAACGAAAATGAACAACTGTTATCTGTTAGAACTGTTAGATTTTGCCGGTGCGGCAAAAACGCATATATATGCATGCGTCCATGCAACTGGCTGCATAGGCAAACGGATATAGTTGCAACGGACAATTATTTTATGCCTATCCGCATTAGCCTCGCCCCTGCATGGCTACTGGGGTTGAATGTGGATAGTCATTTTTACAAATGCACAAGCAGATTCCGCAAGAAGTATACAAGAAGTATAATTGTCATTTGTCAATTGAATCTAACAGTTCTAACAGATAACAGTTGTTTTTATTGAAAACAGACCGAAAAAAAGCGTGCGTATAAAATATATATAATATATATTTATATATATTATATATAATATTGTTATCACTTTTCTTCTCTGTTTGCCGCCCACACAAAGTGAACTGTTATCTGTTAGAACTGTTAGATTTTTGCCTGCGGACGGTCATTTATGTTCTACAACAACACCCCTTGAAAAAGTGCCCGTATCATTCCCCGTATGAATTTTTTTTATTATTTTTCGGTTATAATTAATTATTAACCAATATATTAAAATATCAATGAAGAAACAAAGCAAACAGGCAGGAGAGTTTCAAGAAGGCGAGGCGTGCGGAGAGCAGCCGGTCCTGCTCCCCTCGAATGCAACAAACGAGTGCAGAACGATTCCGGTGCAGATGGTGCAGAAGCTGGCCGACATGCTGATTGACACGAAAGCCGCCAAAGAAGAAGCCGTCCGCGAGAGCGAACGCTACCGGAAGGAGAATGCCGACCTTGCCCGCCGGCTGGAGCAAAGCGAATGGGAAAAAGAACAGATACGCGCCGAATGCCAGGCGATAAAGCGCGCCTCGGCGGTCTACCTTGCCGAACGGCTCGCACCGTCTCCGCCCCAGCAGGCGGCAGAGAGTCCCGGCATGCCGGACGGCACGGAGAGCGCCGGGGCGCCTCTTTCCGAAATGGAGGGGAAGATAAACCGCGCCATCGCCGTGATGCAGGAAGAAAAAATCTTCAAGTTCGCCTACGACTACGTGTGGGTGATGCTGGTGATGAACCAGACGGCGGGCATGCCGCATTTCGAGTCCACTTCCTCGTTTCATATTTTCCTTGTCCGCATTGGCGTGGCGAGAGTGCCCAGCCTGTCGAGCGTGGAGAAGAAAGCCGCCACGGCGTGCCGCCAGCACCCCACATGGACATTCACCGACACCGCCGACGCCAACGAGACGCGCCGCCGCAACAACGTGGCGAGCCGCTTCCTGAGCCTCGTGCGGAAAGCTGCGTGATAATGTGTTAATGTGAGAATGTGCCAATGTGTCAATGTGATAATGTGCTAATGTGAAATGAAGTAACGAGCACATTAGCACATTATTTATTGTCAATTGAAAAGCGGCACAGACTTCAAAAGGCGGAGCAGGCATTTTCCGCCTTTTCTTGGCTTCTCTATCTGTGCGATATACATGCTCCCGTTCATCATGAACACGCAAGGCGTATAAGCGGTGCCTTCGTCTTTCCGCTTCAAGATTCCTATCATTTCCCTCTCGGTTATCCCCCGCTGGTCAACGATTTGCCCGGGGCGTATCCGCTTCAAGTCCTCATCAAGGTAAGCGCAATACAATAGTTCTTCCATGCGGCATACGGGAGGCTCTTCCAGCGTCTGTTTCAATAACTCGATGGTTTCTTCCGGCAAGAGCCGGATGCGGAAGTGGTCAGTTGTTTTCTTCATGGTTAGGGTTAGAAAATAGTTCAACAATAGGATCAAATGACGATTGTAATTCGTGTTTGGTGATTCCGATGGAGAATCCGCCTATTACTTCGGCACCAAATCCTTTCAATATTGTACCAAACAATCCCATCGATTCACCTCGCGTAATTACGTCATCAAATAATAAAACGAATTTTCCTTTAAAAAATTCCCTGTTGATGTCATATTTGGGTTTCTTTTTTCCTCCCGTATGTTTTGGGTCACCATCTTCTTTTACCCGAATATAGGGATAACTATTGGTCATGCCGGTGAGTTTGCACAATTCGTTGGAAAAGTCTTCGTATCTCCGCTGGGTGGTCTCTTGCGTGGAAGCCGGAATGCAAGCTAAGGTAAGTTCAGGGACTTTGTCGCCAAAAATCAGGTGCAGACAAGCAGACATTTGGGGCACAATTCTTTCAACCGCTTCTTGATGCAGCGATATGATTTCATCCATAGGTCTGCTTTTTGGTGGGTTGGCTTTGAAATTCCAAATCAGATTCCGTATTTCCCACACATCCCCGTCTGCTTCCCAATCGCAAGTTGTAGGATAGTAATAGTACATAGAGAAACACTTTATAGACGAATAACGTGGTCGCTCCCAGTTCGCTACACAGTTTTTGAGATATTGTAAGTCTTTTTCTCTTTGTTCTTTTTCTTGTTTCTCTTTTTCAATCTTTTGTTTGCGTTCAAGGATAAGTTTTTCCGCTTCTTCTTTGTCAAATCCTTTCATAAGGGATATGTAACAGATATGCGACTGATTACAATTGAGCGATGAAATGATGGTTTCGCCCCACCTCTTCATTTCTTTGTTGTTGGATATCAATTCTACTACAATAACGTGTTTACTCATAGGGACAGCATAACCCTCGCAATCGGGGACATTGACCATAATCGGAAGCGGTACACATTCGACGGCGTTTTGTTCCAACTGTTCTTTCAAATATTTAAAGTGGAAGTTGTTCATTTCTTGTTCATCATAGGACTGCTCGTTCGGGTCATAGCTGTTCCCAAAAATCACAACACAATCTCCATATTGTTCTTTTATGGCAAGTATGATTTGTATAATTGGGTCGTAGGCAGATTTCGGGAAATGAGCCTCTAAATATCTTAGGTTGGGAAGGCTTCCGTAATTCTTTTGCAGGACGGGGTATACGGAATAATCCAAATCGGGCACATTACAATATGAGTTATAAAAAATTTGCCAAAATCTATAATTAACGGTTTGCGAAGAGCCGTTGAAAGTGGGAATTTGTGTAGGTATATCGTAATAGTAGCATCCCCATTTTGGAAATATCTTTTCGCGTAAATCCCTGCAGAACTGCGCATATTCGTTTTGCTTTTGAATCCATTGTTCTCCACGCTCCACTTCAATGCCACGTTGTTCCAGTTCTGAAAGTTTGGCTTCTCCTAAAGCGATTACCGCTTCTTTGCTCGGCTTAGGATTGCAAGAGTTTTCATAGCCGTCAATCCCTCTTGGGTATTTTTCCTTGAGCCTGTTGTACTCTTCCTCAATGCGGCGGGATATGTAGCTATCCAATCCTCTCAAATAGGATAATACGTATTCTTTATCGTCCGCACTTCTCCCATAAGAAAGCAGATAATCGGCATAATATCGGGAACGGAGTTTATTGCACATCACTTGTGCGTTGAATTTTTCTTCCGTCACTATCGTATTATGCCGGCTCCTGATAGCTTCTTTATGTTCATAAATCCGCTTTTTCTCTCTATAACTCAGATTTCGGCTCAGGTCTATGCGTGCCTCTTGGCACCACGAAGCCAGACCTTTGAAGTAATTTTTCCAAAGAGTGTCAAACTCAGCATCCACTTCGGGGTTGAATAAGGATAATATCGCATCGAATAAACTCATAAGGCTATCGGATTAAGGTTAATATTTCGGCAGGGCGGATAATGGCGTGCCTGTAGCCGGAGCGGAGAAGCTCTTTTTTCTCTTTCGTACCCCAAAAACAGGCTACGCTTTCGATACAGGCGGCATTGGAGGCTTGGATGTCTATGGCACGGTCGCCGAAGCTGATAGCGTTTCCGGCATCCTCGCCCATCAGTTCCAAGGCTTTCAGCATCGGTGCCGGATGGGGTTTTGTGGGCTTGGCATCGTGGAAGCCCACAATCCATTGGCACGGGATTTGGAAATAGGCGCAAAGCTTTTCCACGTAAGGGCGCGGGCTGGTGCTGACGATGCTTGCCTTTATCCCGGATTTGCGGATGGCGGAAAAAACTTCTTCCAGCCCTTCGTATAACGTACATTGGGGGATGAGCGAGTAAGCCAACGCCCAGTCCCGTGCGTGGCGTGCCGGTTCGCATACGGTGGTGTCGACCAGCGTCAGATCTAAGTCGAAAATGATGCTTCTCATGGCTTTGCGCTAAAGAGGTCGGACGGGCGTTTGATTTGTTCCAATACAGCGTCAATGTCGCCAGATGTGAGGGGAATAGCCTTCCGGCTATTGATGAGCATTGCGTTTCCTTGTACTTTGTCGGCTTGGTTTACATCCCCTCTATACGTCACGGCATAAAGAAGTTTTTGGGCTTGGATAGTAGATGTTACGGCGTGCATCGTTCCGCCTGTGGTTCCGGTCTGTATCACAAGCGTAGCGTCCGCCATTCCGCTTTGAAGCCGGTCTCGGGTTACGAAGAAGTTTGCCATAGGCGGAGTCCCTATCGGGTATTCGGAGATAAGCAATCCGCCTTTTTCCACGATTTCATTTGCCAACGCTTCGTTCTCGCTGGGATAAACCGTATCTAAGCCGTGTGCCAAGAAGGCGGTGGTGAATCCGTTTGCCTTCAACGCTCCCCGATGTCCGGATGCGTCACACCCCAAAGCCAGACCGCTGATGATGTTGAGACCTTTCTCCGCAAATTTCTCTCCAAAATATTCGCCAGCCCGTATGCCTTCGGGGGTGGGTTCGCGTGTGCCGATAAGGGCTATTCCGTATCGGGGAATGGCGGAGAGGTTGCCTTTGTAGTATATCACTAACGGATTGGCGGGCTTGCCTTCCTCGTCCACAATGTTTTCTAATTGTTCGGGAAAGTCATTGTCATAATACGAAACGATGCCGATACCTGCTTCCCAGCTTCTGTTCATGATATTCCGGGCTTTGGAAGATGCCTTATCTAACGAATCAACATCAATCTCCCCATAGCGTTTTACGCTGTACCGGGTGACGATTTTCTTGTCGATGCACATGCGGATATAATCCGCCATATCCGATGGATCTTCAAGTTCTATCCGGTTTTTTATGGCATGCTTGCACAACTCGAATACTTTCGAGTTCCCGATGCCGTCTAATTGCAGGTAAGTAAGAATCTGTTCTGTTGTAAGCATGTGTATCTCGAATTAAGATTAATCATGTTTACAAAAATAAATCATTATAACGAGAAAGCAATGTAAGAATGGATAAATTTCATATAAAAGTTGTATTGCAATCTCTTTCCTCCCCTCATTTTCCGCAAAATTTTCCGTAAAAAATTCCATTCTTCCGCACCGGATTCCCCGAAGCCCGGAAACTATTTCACAGGTCAGGGGCATGGATTAACTTCGCTCACGTAATCCAGTTGACACCTAAAAAATAAACTAAAGAAACGTATGAGGGGATTTTTCAAAATTGATGAATGCGGAGAAACCTGTACCGTGCGCGACGAAACGACACGGGGGACGATAGAAAAGCGTGTGGTGAAGATGCACGACTGGCTCAAAGAAGGGGCAGAGCCGTTTGCGGCTACCCTGTTCGGGACGCTGGCGCAAACCGGCATCGGCGAGGGCGATATTATCTACGGCGAACTGCTGCTGAAGGTGCAGGGCGAGGCGACTTTCGCCACACTGCTCTACGTGGTGAAAATCGGGCATGAAAACAATTGACAATTGCGGTGCCGGATTGATTGAAAACGCAGATTAACGCAGATTTTCGCGGATTAAATTTTAGAACACAATTGCGGTGCCGGAAACGACTATCAATTATTAACTATTAATTATTATTATTCAAGGTATGGAAAAATTAGTGACAATCATCGACCAGCTTCCGCTGGCATCGCGCCCCTACACGGCGCAGGACGGAACGCAGAAAGTATTCAACTCGCGGGGCTTTATCCTCTCGGACGGAATAGACGAATTTTACGCCGAAATGACGGGCGACATGGCGGTGGCAGCTGGCGAGTACGACACGGGCGTGTGGCACAAGGTGCAGGGCTACATGCGCCAGCGTTCGTTCCAAGACAAGAACGGGGTGACACGGTATGAGAACCAAATCTTTATCACGAAGCTGATTTAGGGTTTCACCACAGAATTCTAAGACTTGCACAAGTTTTATGGCGGAATATTTTTGTTAAATAAGTTAAACGGGTGGGTTTCCCTGTCCCGTTTAACTTTTATAGTTCATAAGTTCTACAAACGGGGTTCCTCTTTTCACTACCGCAAACATCCTGCACACAAGTTTGAACTTGACGGCATTGAGCACCACGCCGTATGCTTTCCCCTCTTTCCTTTTCCGTTCGTAGTAAGCCTTCAGTTCTTTATCCCATACTATCGCGGAGTTTGCCGCCTGTGAAAGGTCGGCTTTTAATTGTTTGGGTCCCATGCGCAAAACCTTTGGCTTGCCCTTCACCGTTGTCCCGGATGTATGCCCGAAAGGGGCTATGCCCAGATAGCAGGCGAACTGGCGTGCCGTTTCAAAGGCTTCGAAATTGTTCGTGTGTATGATTGTATGGATAGCGTTCACGCTGCCTATCCCCTTGATGCTGAGCAGCAGCCTGTAGTTGTGTGACAGGGAACTGTCACGGCTGATGACCTCCTCCATTTCCTTCTCAACGGTGTCCATCTGGGCTTTCAGGAAAGCCAGCATTTCTTCGGCACGCACACAGGAAGCCGTCCGTTCCCTGCCGTCCATTTCTGTGAGGTAAGCCTTGTAGGCAGCCTGTTGCTTGACCAGCGTCTTCCGCTCGTTGGAAAGCTCCTGCAGGCGGAGGACCGCACTGCCGGAAAGCTTGGAACAGGACAGCTCTTCACGATGGAGCCACGTGTAATAGGCGATGCGCTCGGCGTCCAACTTGTCGTTCTTTCCACGCGTAAGGCCAAGGGAGCGCTTCAGAGCCAGAGGCATATAGACACAATGGTCTATCCCTTTGCTCTCAAGGAAGACGCGGAGGTCGAAGCCATAAATGCCGGTGCTTTCCATGCCTATGACCATACCGGAGAGGCTCATCCGCTTACCTTGGAACCAGGAAAGCATGCGATTGAATCCCTCCTCGTCATTGCTGACCTTCAAGTAGTTTGCACTGTCCGAATGTTTTTTCTTCGAATCATAAATAACGACATCCAATGTTTTTTTCGAGATGTCCACACCGATAAACCATTTTTTTCTCATATATTTGTATTACTTTTTATGGTTAACCGACGGTTGGACTCACTACATCCTTTAATAGGCTATCGACCTACAATTCTACATAGGGCAGTCCAACGGAAGAAAAGGAGGACTAATT
Source organism: Bacteroides sp. An269 (assembly GCF_002159755.1). NCBI lineage: Bacteria > Pseudomonadati > Bacteroidota > Bacteroidia > Bacteroidales > Bacteroidaceae > Bacteroides > Bacteroides sp. An269. The sequence continues at coordinate 116 of NZ_NFJG01000057.1, read as the reverse complement.
CTGTGGTTAGGGCTTCCGCCTATAGGACACAATAGGTCACCTCCTTTTCTTGGTTAACCTTTTTTACGGCAAAGGTAACTTTTTTCTTTGCCCTTTTACCAATGCAAATCTAAAGG
>NZ_NFJG01000056.1:0-26201 GCF_002159755.1 Bacteroides sp. An269 | reverse complement strand
TACGCATAAAGTCATAGGTTTTATTAAGTTATTTCTTTCATTTACAAATTTAATAATTCTCTTGGCTTTATGCTATTTTGCTAGCACATTACAAACATAGGAACTGAATGTCAACATTCTGCCCCTACATGGGTTATTTACGGAATTCATTAACCATCTTACCCCATAGTTGTAAGACAAACATCCGCATGTAATGCGACAAGTTGAACTTGTTCGAATCCAGCATAACTTCCTTGCAAAATGCAGTAGTACTGACTTTGCCAATGAAGTATAAAAAGCAAATCTACAACATCACCTAAAGCCCTTGCCTTTTCGCCTCTTCCCAGATAGCGTCCATCTCTTCCAATGACATATCCGTCAGTTTCCGTCCGGCTTTCAGCGTATGTTCTTCCAGATAGTTGAACCGGCGGATAAACTTCTGATTTGTCCGCTCCAAAGCATTATCGGGATTGATTTTATACAGACGTGCGGCATTGATAAGGCTGAACATCACGTCGCCGAACTCGGCTTCCGCCTTCTCCTTATCCATCGTGGCTACTTCCGATTCGAACTCGCTGATTTCTTCCTTCACCTTGTCCCATACCTGCGTACGGTCTTCCCAATCAAATCCCACGTTACGCGCCTTGTCCTGAATGCGGTATGCTTTTATCAGTGAGGGCAATGCCTCGGGCACTCCGCTCAACACAGACTTGTTCCCGTCTTTTTCCTTCAGCTTGATTTGCTCCCAGTTCTCGGAAACCTGCTCTGCCGTGTCCGCCTTCACTTCGCCGAATACGTGTGGATGGCGGAATATCAGCTTGTCGCACAGGCGGTCGCACACGTCCTTGATGTCGAAATCGCCCGTCTCGCTTCCTATCTTGGCATAGAACACCACGTGAAGCAACACGTCGCCCAATTCCTTGCAAATGTTTTTCTTGTCGTCCTTCATCAGAGCGTCGCACAACTCATACACTTCTTCTATCGTGTTGGGACGCAAACTCTCGTTGGTCTGTTTCCGGTCCCACGGGCACTTTACCCGCAACTCGTCGAGCACATCGAGCAACCGCCCGAAAGCTTCTATCTTTTCTTCTCTTGTATGCATATACCTATCATTTTATCGTTTGCAAAAGTAAGGAAAAGCTTCGGAAAAACCTATTGCGGATTTAAAAAAGTCAGAGGGAATTAGGGGGAGTTAAGGAGTTAGAAGGAGTTAAGGAGTTAAGCCAATACTTTTACTGATGTTTCCACCAACAAAGCTATTGACTTAACTCCTTAACTTCTTAACTCCCGATTGGCATGAATCAGAAAGACAATCCGTCGTTCCAACCCGGGTTCTGAGTCAGATTCGGATTCAGCGACCGTTCGTTGATAGGTATCGGATACAGGTAATCACGCTCTTCATTGAAAGCCGTGCGTACAATATCGTGATGATAATCGACATACCCATGATCGCCTTCCGACAGAATAATGTCCGACCCAATCTGATATACCTGCGCATCGGGCACTTCGGGTTCGGTATCGCCTTCATCATACAAAACCACGTCAATCTGACCGTCGCCGCTCAAGTCGTATTCACCTGCGCCGGGGAAATACATGCCCATAATAGACTGGTTGATGCAAGTGCCCGCTTTCCAGCGCACCAAGTCATCGAAACGGAAACCTTCCTGAGTCAATTCAATGGCACGCTCGCGACGGATTTCCAAGATAACCCCTTGATTGCTTCCGGTCACATTGGTATAGCCATAATCGGCAGACGACAGGTAACTATCGGGATTTGCGTTAGCCTGAGCCATATCCAAATGCGGCATACCTACGCGGTCACGGATTTCATTCACCGACTTATCCAAGTCTTCTTGCGTCAATGTTTCCAGTTCTGCCTTAGCCTCAGCAAAATTCAGCATGACTTCAGCCAGACGGAATACAGGAAGGTCGCAGGTAGAACGGTCGTTACGGTCTACCTGACCGCCCGAAGCTGTCGGGTCTTGCACATATTTTATCGGCTGGTATCCTGTTACACTAACCGATAAATCGGGAGCCAGGATGTCTGTCTGCCCGATACGGTGATAGCCCGGAGTACGGATGCTTTGTGCCAGACGCGGGTCGCGGTCTTTCACTTCTTCGGTAAACGGCATGGTTTCCCATCCTTCACGGTCGGTAAAACGTGTTCCGTCTTTCATCAGATACGTATTGACAAGCTTACGGGTCAAGCCCGGACGTCCTTGGGTAGGCACCAACGTATGTGCCGTCGCATTGTGGTAAACGCTCATGCCGTAATCGAACTTGATGGCAAGGATGTATTCATCGGGATTGGCATCTTCTTCGGCAAAAAGCATCAGATAGTCTTCTTCCGGATTATCGGTCGAATACAAATGATATTCACCGCTATTAATCAATTCTTCCGCCGCATCCGCCGCCTGTTGCAGATAATACGCATAATCATGACCTTCCAAAGTCAGGTTATGATATTTCCGGTATGTACCTTCGTACAGACAGAAGCGAGACTTCAACGCCAGTGCCGCCCAACGGTTTACACGGAAAGGACTGCTGGTCTCTTCTTCCTTGGTGGGCAGGTTCTCGATAGCATAGTCGATGTCGGCAAGCATATTGGTCATCACCAGTTCACGCGAATCACGTGCCTTATACAGGTCAGGGTCATCCGAAAACAATTCCTTGTCATACCAAGGCACATCACCGAAACGCTTTACCTTATCATAATAGAAGTAGGCACGGAAGAAACGTGCCACCGCCGTATATTTCACAGCTGCCTCCGCATCTTCACATTTATCTACATTGCCCAGCAGCGTATTGACACTACGCAACGCCGTCCAGCTCCATCCTCCTCCGCTGGCAGGAACGATGCGGTTTTCTCCGCCCAGCATCTCGTCGGAAAGTTCTTGCTGTACATACACATCGCTCTGCTCGTCATACGGTGATTTATTCAGGATACTATTATAAAAACCGTTGCTGAAAAGCTGCAGGTCGGTCTCGGTTCTGAAATAATTTTCTTCCGTTATATCACTCAAAGGGCTTTTATCTATCCAGTCGTCACACGAGGAAAGTCCAGCAAACAATGCAAGGGCTATAAATATATTTCTATTTTTCATAATCGTTTTTTCTCTTCTGTTTAAAAATTCATGTTAGAAAGTGACATCAATACCGAACAGGAATGACTTCTGCCACGGATAGAATGCATTGTTGTAAGCTCCGCTCCGGTCGATAGCACCTTCAGGGTCGACATACTTCGAATGTTTCTTCAACGGAGACCAATAGCAGAGGTTTTCACCCGTAAAATATACGCGTACCGACTCAATGCCGGCTTTCTGCGTCCACTGTTGCGGCAAGGTATAACCTACGGTCAGATTCTTGAAACGCATGTAACGTATATTCTGCAAATAACGGTCGTTTACATTGCTCAGCACACCGCTTGATGCCGAATAAGCCATTGCACGCGGGAAATAAGCATCTGTATTATCTGTGGACCATACGTCTTTCAAGAAATCTTTCTGCAAGAAAGACAGGTACGGATAAGAGTAAGCTCCCCAGAAAGGCATGGATTCTCCGTCGGGATACCAATAATGATTGCCTGTCCCCTGGAAGAACGCCGATACATCAATGCCGTTCCAACGCACGCTTGCCGTAATACCGTAAGAAAGCGAAGGCAACGAATTACCGAGTATCTTACGGTCGCCCGGAGCATTCACATTATTGCTTCCGATATTTACCTTATTGTCACCATTCAAATCGACAAACTTCACGTCGCCTGCCTGCCAGCCTCCGGTTTGTCCATTCAATACATAAGTCAAGTCTACTTGGTCGGCGTATGCCTGTGCTTCTTCATCGGTTTGGAAAAGCCCGTCGGTCACGAATCCCCAGATTTCACCGATTTCCATACCTTCATAAAAGTCTCGGGCAAAAGTCTTGTCCTGATTATCATATTTCGTAACAATGCTCTTGTAGTCGCTCAGGTTAACCCCGATGCTGTACTCAAACGGTTTGCCTCCCAGCGTCAACTGGTCATGCCAGTTCAAGGTGATTTCGTATCCTTTCGTACGCAAGTCGGCAGCATTCATCTCCGGCATACTCGCTCCATAGACAGAAGGCAGTTCCACACCGTCGGTCAACATATCGCGGGTATCACGTATATAACCGTCTACCGTCAAGTTCAAGCGGTTGCCCAGCATCGTCAAGTCGAAACCGAAGTCCCATTGCTGGGCGGTTTCCCATGTCATGTCCGAAGCAATCGGAGCACCCAACGTAGAATATTTGGGCAATACGCTTCCTTCACCAAACGTATAATTCAGATTGGCGATAGATACCAGACGCGCGAAGGTGTAATAAGAAGACACATTCTGATTGCCCAGGCTACCGAAAGAAGCCCTGATTTTCAAGTTGTCAACCAAACGGCGTGCAGGCAGGAAGAAAGGCTCTTCCGAAATGCGCCATCCTACAGAAGCCGAAGGAAAGAATCCCCAGCGGTTGCCTTTCGCAAAACGGGAAGTACCATCGTACCGCCCGCTCACTTCGAACAGGTAACGGCTCTTGTAATCGTAGTTGATACGGCCGAAGATACCTAACAAAGCATACTCGTTCTGTCCGCCGCCTACACCGGTAATGGTAGCACCCTCGGCATTCTGACCTACCAAGTCCAAATCGTCCAGGTCGGCAGATACCAGGTTTTCACCGTATGCCGAAATGTTTTTGCTCTTCCATGCTTCGTAGTTCATACCGGCTACTACGGTCAAATGATGCGCATCGTTGAACGTATCGGTATAATTACCGAAGATGTTCGTCGAATAATAATTGCTCGTATTCACCGATTCATCCAAACGGTTGGCACCGGCACCGGTAGCATACGAAAGCAGTTCGCCATCGGGATATTCACGGTAATACATCGGATTGGAACGGCTTGTATTGCGTGTCTGATACAAACGGTATGTGAAATCGCCCGTAAAGCTCAGTTCCTTTATCGGAGAATAAACCAAACGGGTTGTATTCGAAAAGTCTGTACCACGCTCTACATTGCGGTGTGAATCTTCGCCCAACAGAATATGACGGCCATTTGCCACCTTATAATTCAGATAAGGTGTACTATACAACCACGAACCATCGGGATTCTTCTGCGGGAAACAAGCCAAAGCGTGGCGGGCGCTGTATGCCAACGTATTTTCTACACTGCCATCGCCCAAGTAGCTGTATTGCGAACTGTAGAACGACGTATTGTTCGACATCGTAAACCACTTATTAATCCGGAAGTCAATCTTCGAGCGCAAGTTGTATTTCCGGTACACATCCGGGTTTTCACGCAAGATACCGGTCTGCTTGTCGAATGAGCCAGACAAATAATACTTGATATCGTCTTTTCCGCCGCTGACAGAAAGGTTGTGCTGCTGCATCGGACGATTATCGCGGTACAATTCGTGCCACCAGTCGTGGTTTCCATAATATACCCACTGGCGACGTCCGTTACGTACGTCTTCTACCACCCACGGGCGGTCGGGGTTCTCGGTCTTGTCGTTCACACGGTTCAGCAACTCCTGCATGTCCTGGTCTGTATAATCGACATACAATGTACCCGAATTGGCTTGCCAGAACTTGTTGATAGTATATACCGACCAATAACCGGTCGTTTCGTAGTCGGTAGAAGTGGTAGGTGCCTGCCAGCCGAAACGGCCGCTATAATGCACCGTAGCTTTCCCGTCTTTAGCAGCTCCGGACTTGGTAGTCACCAAAATCACACCAAAGGCTGCACGTGCACCGTAAATAGCGGCAGCCGATGCGTCTTTAATTACGGAGATTGATTCTACATCGTTGGGATTGATGCGGTCTATCTCGCCTACCGCACCGTCTATCAATACCAGCGGTTCGGCATCGTTGATAGAAGTCACACCACGCACATTGATAGTAGCCGAGCTTCCCGGTACACCCGAAGAAGTGGTTACGTTCAAACCAGCCACCGTACCTTGCAGCATATTGCTGAGCGAAGTCGTCACGCGGTGTTCCAGTTCATCTCCGTTCACCGTAGATACAGCTCCCGTAAGATTTACTTTCTTCTGCTTGCCATATCCCACAACCACGGTCTCATTCAACAAAACCGCATCCTCACTCAGATGCACCGTAACACTTTTCTGATTGGGTGCCACCGTCACTTTTTGTGCGGCAAAACCTACATACGATACATTCAAAGTGACCTTTCCTTGTGGCACCTGAATCGAAAATGTACCATCCACATCGGTTATCGCTCCGATAGTAGAACTTTCAACCGCAACCGTCACCCCAATAAGAGGTTCATCGTTTGCATCCAACACTTTTCCCGATATGGTCCGGTTCTGTGCAGAAAGTGTCACATTGCTTCCCGCCAAGACCAATATCAGGAACAAAACTACAGATTGTAATGTTCTCATTATTTATTGGTTAAGAATGTATATTTACACGAAAAATAACAGCCTTCAAGGATGTCACAGGCTGATAGTCTGTGTATAGACTTCGCCGAAACGGTTGGTAAACTCTATTTTGATTTGTCTGGCACCATCGGAAGGCATGGCACGGAACAAGTGAGCCGTAGGTTCAGCCTGGCTGCGGTCTTTCAGTTGCGAAGCACGCTCTTCATCCGAACCGATAAACTGTTCCATATCACCCATCGGCTTGCCATCCTGATACCATACCACACGGCAAGCACTGTCCCAGTCCCAGACATTGGCTACCACAAAACTGCTTTGAGCCGTAAACTCTCCTTTATTATATATACGGAACTGATAAGCGAAATCGCGGCGCGTTGCCTTGTAATGCCATTTCACATTATCGCCATCTACATCTACTACCATATAGCCATTGGGCGCACCACACTGGTTTACCCAGCCAGCCCACCAGCCGCCACAGGCTGCGCCGATATTGTGCTCGTAAAGCGTAGGCGTCACTTCGTTGTTTTGGAAAAAATGCGTATGACCGGAGAACACATGCACCTTATAATCTTTCAGCACCTCTTTCAGAGCGTCTGCGTTACGGACATTTCCGCCCGGCGACACTTTATTCCATACCGGCGCATGCATATTCAGAATAACCAGACTTCCTTTCGGCACATAACTTAAATCCTTCTTCAGCCATTCCAACTGCTGCCCTGTAAGGCTTTCTACATAATTCTTCCCACCCACATAGTTGATGTCTTTCATCGTTACAATGTGCGCCTTACCGATATTAAACGAATAATCGGTGGGACCGAAATAGCTTCCGTATATCCTTTCACCGTATACCGGAGTGCCCATCGCCATATTGTGAAGGTCTTGGTATTGCTTATCGAAATCGTGGTTTCCGATGCATTGGAAGAAAACAGCACCGGTATTTTTTACCGACTCTTGATATTCATCGAACAATGGCATGTTGTCCCACACCAAATCACCCAAGGTCATGGCAACCACTTCACGCGTCTGCTTTAAAGAATCGATAACTTCTTTCAAATCGGGTACCGTTTCCTGACACCAGCGCTTCAGTTGTTTTTCATTTTTCACCTGAGGATCCGATATGGCTATATAATGGAAACGTCCGTCTGCTTGCTTCCGCTTCTCCAATACGAAATCATACTTTCCGCCTGCTTGAGCCAAGTCACGTACCGCAATATAATGTCCTGTAGCCAACCCGTCCTGCTGTGGCAAAACATACGCAGCCGGAGTAGATATTGCTACAAATTTACTGATTGCCGTATCCGAATTCAATGCCCATGCTCCCAGCTTGTCTGTCTTGGTAAAATGCACACCGTCATTTACCACCACACCAGGTATTCCCTTACCGCTTTGGTCTGTCACCTTCCCATTGAAACGCAACATTGCTTCCTGAGCACCTGAAGCCAGGCACATACCACAAAAGAAAGCACTAATAATTAAAGATTTACCATCCATCTTTACTTTTGATTTTATAAATTTAATCTAGTTTTGTTTACGAAAGCAAAAGTAAACCTGTGGCATTTCAAATCAGTTACACCTTAATGACATTACTATGTGAGAACAAAGACAAAACCAATACAAACAAAAAATGCATACCTGAACCCATGACAAGGATTCAAGTATGCATTTTGATGAACATAAGTGAGTGAACCGTTTCACATAAGTAAATCGGGCGTTTCACATAAGTAAATCAGGCCGATCACTTATGTTCGTTCGAGGGAGCTTTTTAACCATCAAGCCCAAAAAACTTTTTAGAAGCTGTTTTGAATTTATCGTGCGATGATTTGGGATGAGTTTTTGAGGCATTTTCGCTTCTGTGATGAGGAAGATAGCGGGCTATCTGACGAAGAACAGGAGCGAAAAGGACCAAAAAATCGCCCAAAGCACACACGAAAACAGAGACATCAAGCCAAGAAAAACTTTTTGGAGAAATTCAAAACAGCTTCTTAGAGAAACTCAAAACAGTATCCTGGTAGTCAGATGTTCTGGAGATGCAGTTCCAAGTGAAATCCTACTACAGCTTCAATACCCCGGCGGAAGATGTCAAGCCGGAAGTTTTCGTTGGGCGAATGGATGGCATCGCTTTCCAGCCCGAATCCCATCAAGATGGTTTTGATACCCAATATCCGTTCGAAATCACTGATAATGGGAATACTCCCTCCACGTCGTACCGCCAGCGGCTTTTTACCGAATGCCTGGGTAAATCCTTTTTCGGCAGCCTGATAAGCTGGATGCGAGATAGGGCATACATAACCCTCGCCACCATGCATCGGAGTGACTTTGACCTGTACGTAGTCGGGGGCGATGGCATGGATGTAGTCGGTAAATAGACGTGAGATGGTTTCATGGTTCTGGTGAGGGACAAGCCGGCACGACACTTTAGCGTATGCTTTTGATGGAAGAACTGTTTTCGAACCTTCGCCGGTATAACCTCCCCAAATGCCACAGATGTCGAACGAAGGGCGGCAACTGTTCCGCTCAAGGGTGGAATAACCTTTCTCACCTTTCAGTGCACGTACACCGATGGCTGCCTTGTAGGCTTCTTCATCAAAAGGAATGCTGGCTATCATTTGACGCTCGGCTTCCGGAACAGGCTCTACATCATCATAGAAATGCGGGATGGCAATGTGTCCGTCATCATCGGTTATCTGTGAAAGAAGATTGCATAGCACATTGATGGGGTTTGCCACCGCTCCGCCGAAATGTCCCGAATGCAGGTCGCGGTTAGGACCAGTCACTTCGATTTCCCAATAAGCAAGTCCCCGAAGACCGGTTGTGAGCGAAGGAGTGTCTGCACCCAGCATACTGGTATCCGACACCAGGGTAACATCGGCACGAAGCAATTCGCGGTGTTCGTTGAGGAAAGCATTCAGGCTGGGCGAGCCAATTTCTTCTTCGCCTTCGAAGATAAATTTCACATTGTGACGAAGTAACCCTTCGCGTACGAGGTACTCGAAAGCCTTTACTTGAATCATTGCCTGTCCTTTGTCGTCATCGGCACCACGTGCCCAAATACGTCCTTCGCGTATCTCTGGTTCAAACGGTTGGCTTTGCCATAGCTCGAGCGGTTCGGCAGGCATTACGTCATAATGTGCATAAACAAGCACTGTAGGAGCCTGAGGGTCAATGCATTTTTCGGCATATACCAACGGGTTGCCTTCCGAAGGCATAATCATTGCCTTATCGGCTCCTGCTTCAAGGAGGAGCTGGCGCCAGCGTTCGGCACAGGCAAGCATGTCTTTTTTGTGTTCCGGCAGGGCACTGATGCTGGGGATGCGTATCAGGCTGAACAGTTCATCGAGGAACCGTTTTTCGTTTTCTTGAATGTATTGTTTGATTTCCATGGTTGTGCGTATTTTCATCACAGATGGCACAGTTGAAAATAACATCAAGCCTATTTGATTTCGGTGCCGTCTGTGGAGGTTTTATCATAATCGGGTAGTTTTGTTCAGTAAGTAGTAATCAAGCAGGGTCATTGCCGCCATCGCTTCTACTATGGGAACGGCACGGGGCAAGACGCAAGGGTCGTGACGCCCACGGGCTTTCAGTATGGTTTCATTTCCGTTCTTGTCTACTGTAGGTTGTTCCATCAGAACAGTGGCTACAGGTTTGAATGCAACGCGGAAATAAATATCTTCACCGTTGCTGATACCTCCCTGGATGCCCCCCGAGCGGTTGGTACGCAGGGCAATGTGTCCGTCTTGGTTGTAAAACAGGTCATTTTGCTGGCTGCCTTTCCATTCCATATTGCTGAATCCTTGTCCGTATTCGAAACCTTTGGCAGCATTGATACTTAACATTGCACTGCCAAGGGCTGCATGGAGTTTCCCGAATACAGGTTCACCCAATCCGGCAGGACATCCCTGGATAACACAGGTCACCACGCCTCCCAGTGTATCACCTTCTCCTTTCGTACGGAAAATAAGTTCTTCCATCTGTTGTGCCAGCTTGGGGTCGGGACACCGTACAGGATTACTTTCAGTGAGGTTCAGGTCGTAGTGCGTATAGTCTTCATTCAGTTTCAATGTACCTACCTGTGAGGTGAATGCCGTGATGCGTATGCCTATTTCCTTAAGGGCTAGCTTAGCAAGTGCTCCCGCTACCACCCGTGCTATGGTTTCACGTGCCGAAGAACGTCCTCCGCCACGGTGGTCACGCACACCGTACTTCTGGAAATAGGTAAAGTCGGCATGCGAAGGACGGAACACGTCCTTCATATTGTCGTAATCAGAAGAATGCTGGTTGGTGTTCCACACGACAAATCCGATGGGGCACCCGGTAGATACACCTTCGTAAATACCAGAAAGGAACTCTACGGCATCGGGTTCTTTACGACCGGTGGTAATGGTTGATTGTCCCGGTCGGCGTCGGTTTAATTCTTGTTGCACAAAGTTTTCGTCAATAGCAATACCGGCGGGAAATCCGTCAATGACACCACCGATGGCTTTGCCGTGCGATTCGCCAAAGCTGGTCAGTCTGAATATGTTTCCAAAAATGTTGCTCATAAGTAGATAAGTTTATCGTTCGTTAGAGGCTGCTTCTGTGAACTCTTGTGTCTCTTTTCTGTTCTTAGGTTTTTCATGTCAGAATTTACTTCCGGCTCCTCCACCTCCGAAATCTCCACCTCCAAAGCTTCCGCCGCCGAAGCTTCCGCCGCTATGTCCACCTCCACCGAAGAACGGACCACCCAGGAAAGGCCAGCCATTTCCTCCACGATGATGGAAATCATCGTCATCACGTATACGACGCTGTTTACGCACTACGTTTCCACAATGTCTGCATACGTAAGTCACTTCGTCGGTGTGATAGCCTGCTGTCCGCGAAAGGGTCTGCACAGAGACTTGCCGGAGGGCGTGTTTATGACATTTCGGACAGCGTTTGCGCTGGCGTGCATTCAGCCATAAGAACAAAGGTACTAAGATAAAACAGCAAAAGAAAATGCTGAACAAAAGAAAAGTATCATCGTCTTCTGGAGCTTGAAGCGGTTCGCCTGTCCCGTTCAGCTGGGCGCGTATGGCATGGATGCCTGCCAGCATACCTGCATCCCAGTTGCCATCCTTGAAGTAGGGATTCATGTAACGCACCTGTATTTGCTTACATGTGGCGTCAGGCAGGTCGCCTTCGATTCCGTATCCTGTGGCAAACTGTATGCATCGTTCGCCTGTAACGAGCAGGACGACCAACCCGTTGTCTGTCTCTTTTTGTCCTATTCCGTTTTCCCGTCCCAGCCGGTACGCAAAGTCAAAGCAGTCTCCTCCTTCTATTTGCCCTACAGCTACCACAAGGGTTTGTATTCCTGTTTCATGCTCAAGAGCATAAAGAGTAGAGTCGATGGCACTTACTACAGCAGGGCTTAAGATACCATCGGGGTTGCTCACGTAGCGGCGTGCGTCTTTCAGATGCACCAAAGGGATGTCTTCTACTTTGTAGATGCGGCTTTGCGCTTCTGCCAAGGCAAAAGACAGAAACAGGAAACCGAGCAGAAACAGTTTTTTCATACGCAGAAATTAAAACTTTACTTCGGGCGCTTTCTCACTCCCTTCTTCTGCTTCAAAATAAGGACGTTTCTCGAATCCGAACATGCTGGCAAAGATGTTCTTGGGAAACCGGCGTATGGTAGTATTGAATTTGCGGGCTGTTTCATTGAATTTACGCCGCTCTACACTGATGCGGTTCTCTGTACCTTCTAATTGAGCCTGAAGGGTCTGGAAGTTTTCGTTCGCCTTCAGTTCGGGATAATTTTCAGTTACGGCAAGCAGGCGTCCCAGTGCACTTCCTATCTCGCCTTGAGCACGTTGGTAGGCAGCCAGCTTTTCAGGGGTCAGGTCATCGATGTCAACCGACATTTGGGTAGCCTTGGCACGTGCCGATACTACGGCATCAAACGTTTCTTTTTCATGTGCGGCATATCCTTTGACGGTGCTTACAAGGTTAGGAATCAGGTCAGAGCGCCGCTGGTATTGATTTTCCACGTTGCTCCATGCTGTCCCGACTTCCTCTTCCTGTGCCACCATCGAGTTGTATGATGAAACACTGTATCCTATCAGTACGACAAGAATCACGATTACGATAATCCACGTTTTTTTCATAAGATGCATTTTTTGTTTTTTGATTCATATTTTCGGCAAACATACGAAAAATTTCAATAATTGCCAATGAATCGCTGATAATTGTCATGTACATCGTGGCTAACTATGACTATTCATCAAGGCATTGGTTTCAGCTACCAAGCCCGCAAGATGGATAACGGCTTCTTCTGATTCTCTTTTTGTCTTTCGCTTCGTATGAGACATAAAAGGCAGAGCCGGCGCGCATCCCTGCGAACCGGCTCTTGGATTACTAATTTAAGTAAAATGTGCAGGGACGCTTCCCCGCGATAGAGATTTATCTTTAGTTTCTTCAGTTGACAAGGTTTCAGGTGACGAGTGGACAAGGATTGGTTAGCTTATTCAACGTCACGGACGCAACGGACTCTAAATGTATGGTTGTCTCCAAGACCTTGCCATGATTCTCCTCCCCAACATTGAATTTGGCCTTGATTCATTCTAAAACCATAGCGGACATTTTGGTTACTGAATTGTGTACAACAGGCATCACCGTCCGTTACCAATAAATCTTGCAATTCTTCTCCTGCTGCATGCATGGCAGAAAACTCCACCAAATTGGGGACACGCCATGTAGCACCACCATCACCGGTTTCATGATAATTAGCACAAGGATTCCCGCTATCATAACCATCAGCACGAATAATCTGTCCCATAGAAAAAGTGCCTCCTACATAATCCTTTGCAACCACTATCTTTTGATAGAAAGAGTTAGCCCGATCATCTTCGTCATGAGGTTCCAATCTTCCCCCAACACGTTCACGGTATAAAGACTCTACCAATCTTCCACTAAAAGTAAAGGTGTATGAATCTTCATCATAATCATAAGTTGGGGCTGAACTTACCTCTTCGATAGTGGATATGTCTATGCTGCCACTATTTCCTGGAAGCAATCGAATACAACGGATGGATTTAGCTTTACTCTCTCCTCCTGCCCAACTGTTGCTTGCACTACTATATGAACCTTTTTCCACAGCCCAATAAACTCTTGCATCATCTTCACTGCTTGTATAGTAGAGTGACCCATTCTGTATATACAAATCATTTGGTCCGAAAGGATAACCAGATTTTGTCATCGCAGCTTTATCGCTCGTATAAAGCTGAGCCGCATTAGAAATGGCACCAGCACCGATACCCATACGAATATACTCATTTAGCGAAGGCAAAAACCAACGCACTTCGTCATCGTCTATTCTTTGATTGCCATTCAAGTCTCGATTACGGGACAGACAGGCTATGTATGCTGCTTGTTTTTCGTACGCTTCATTACTCAATACATGGGTACTACGATCCGAGGTTACAGTATTCGTCCAACCATTGTATTGGTAATCTATATAAGTATTCCAAGCATAATAATTCTCTCCATACGTAGTAGATGGTTCTGCATGTATCAAATTCAATTGATTTTTTCGTCCGTCTGTGCGATTCAACTCTGCAGTATTCTTATAATTGCCAAATGTATATAACGGCGTTTCGTTATAGGTCTCTATACCGAATCCATTGATGCTGAAATTACGGGAACTATAAAATGTTTGCATTGAGAGTTGGGAAATATAAGAATGCAAAGTACTATACGAACTATTGCCGTCTTCAGATATATCCGTACTCATGGCAATAATCATTTCACGGGGCATTTTATTGGTGAATACACTCCACGAAGTGACCTTGTCACCAGTCAAAGGATGTTTGTAATAATAATATTCGTTGACAAAAGCCGTAAATCGGGCAACATATTCATTATTATTTTGGGTAATAATTATATCTCCTTCCCTCCACGAATCATCTGAAGACGGAGCAGTAGGCGTTCTATCATATAGTCCGTTATTATATATTTGTTTTACAGCTTTTCCCATTTCCACAATAATGTCATACACGTCCATCAAACGTTTATTATTTCCTTGTGCTTTTCCTCCATAAGCATCCGGATTAGCAAATCCTGTCAAATCTTCTCTACTCCAATCTGATACACCTGGATAAGCCGCAATATCGGTACCTTTTTGTGGCCAAAACTCAATCCATTTATAATCAAATCCTGCAGTTGGCGTTGTTCCGTTTTTTTGCCCATTTAATACCCCAGCTTTTGCTTGAGCAGCATCCTGACCAGCATTTATGGCATCCATATAAATCTTATAAGGTCTTAAAGTTCCTCGCTTGTTGCGAACGGTATAAGGTTTATCTTCTGCCGTCTCTGTATAATCCATAGCTTCGGACTGGATAACCAATATCAATGCATTGGCAATGGCATCGTCCAACAAGATACCATTGCTAAGATTCAAATTTTTAGCTATTTCGGTCAAATTGTACTCCAAAAATACTTGCTCGTAATGTGCATCCAGCTGATAAGCGTACTTCGATTGCGAGTAGTCGTAAATAGAGCCTTCCGAACCTTGTTGGTATTCTTTATCAGTTTTCTTTTGTGCTTCTACTACAATGCGGTCTACATCCATCACCTTTACAGTATATGTATAACTGCTGTTTCGTTCCACCGAAAAATTACCTATTTTCCCAGTTGTACTAAAATCTCCTAAGTGAATAGTATAATCCACATTGCCTGTATAGTGTGAAGTACCATCAGAATTAGTTTCCTCATAAGTGCCGCTGATGACAACAAAAGTACTGGTTTGCGGTGCAAACGTCCATTGTTTTTCGTCAGGAAGAGCACCCGGATCTCCAGTCCACATATCCCGGTTATGATAATTATCTATTTTAATTGTGTTTCCTTCATCATCTTTAGCTTCATATACAATATCATAAATATTTTCCGGCATATAAAAATCAAACGAATAGTTTTTATCTTCAACACTTCGTACATTAGCTTGCGCAAAATAGGTAAACTTAAAAACCTTATTTTCTTCACCATCTTCAGAAGCTGGTACCGACTTCTTTTCTGTATTGGTCAAGTAACTTTTCACGGGTACATTATATACCCGATAGCTTATAGGAATAAATGTACCTTTTGCACCATCCACCTTTTCCGGAATTTTGAATGTAATATGTGCCATTGAGCGGTCCAAACAGAGAACTACATTTTTTCCGTTTGCATTGGTGCCATAGTCTTGCACTTGTCCCTCCGTATTAATAACCACTCCACTATTCCAGCCTGACATCAGCATTTGCGAAGCAGAACTGATAGAAATAGGTTGCATATTTGCATTTGAATAAAGACTTTCCCTTAAACCTATGACTTGTGACTTTAGTTCTTCGAAAGTTAATTTCCCATCGCTTGCCTGAGAAGCAATGTTTTGCAGGCTTTCCCAATAACCTCCGGCATCTCCCATCGTATTGTTATTGGCTACGGCAAGCAAATTCTTTGTCCCCGATGTGGTTTGGAATTTGGCAGTATAATATACTCCGTCATTCTCTGTTTTATTGAGAGTGATTTGGAGAGAATTGTCAGCTGTTCTCACCAGTTGTTGAAAGGTTTCACCGGAATAGACAAAAATAGCCATTCTTGTCAACTCTGAAAGCGAATTATCCGCACGGGTTACAACAATATCCGCTTCCGGTATGGCGGCAAAACTCAATGATACGTTTACCGATACACCTTCCACTACGTAGCCGGAAGTGCGAAACGTATCGTCTTGACAAGCGGTTAACATTGTAGCCAATACACAAATGACCAACCACCGAATATTATCTATCTTTTCCATCCTTTTCATCAATTGTTTCCTCCAAATATTACATCCATGTTTCCTTTTTCGTTCCAAGCGTTTACTTCTATTTCCATACTTTCCGGTCCAATCAACTTCGTCGTAATATCATAAATATGGTTCCGACGGATACGGTAATAGCTGTTACGCAAGTCGGTTATCTCATCTGCTGTAAACGAAACTTTATCGTTGTTTTTGTCTATCTGCTGGTTTATGGGGACTTTATATTCAGTCGTTACTCCGTCAATGGTTGCTGTCAGCACAATGCAGGTTTGCTTATCCTCAACTATCAGGTCATCTTTCGCATAAATATCTTCATCAACAAACGTTCCATCAGCCTTTAATAAAGGAACATCATCATCACGCCCAAACCAGTCATTGGGATAAGAATAGAATACAGCCTTATTACGATATTTCAAGACATTACCCCATGATAGTGTTTCAGAATTTTGTACACGACGAGACGATGCCTCTCCTTCGCAATAATTTTCACCTGTTTCTAATACAGAAGTTCCATCAAGCACATAATTGCATAAACGGAATGTACATCCTTCGATAATAGATTCTTCCCCATTTTCATTTTCTTTCACTACTGATAAGCGTATCTTTACGGCTGCTCTGGAAAGAGTGAAGCGTAAAGCTATCTCTTTACCTCCTTCCCTTGTAGGTTCCGCCGTACCATCCATGGCGAAAGATGTCTGCGGCTGATTGAAAACCAGGTCAGGAGTCAGCTTTTCCTTTAAATCATCAAAGGTAAAATCCGTTTCATTTATATTTATATCCTTGAGGGACGAACAATTGGCTACCATATAATATGAATAGTTGTCCCAATTTTCTTCAACCTCTTCATAGGTAAGTTCTGTCAGCGTTCCATTCTTTTTAAAATTCGTATAAGAATCCTCTTGTTGTGCATCTGTCACATCTATATTTTCTTCCACGATATGATGCACGCATTTGTTATTCTCATCGAAGACGAATAAATCTATGCGATCTATTTCATTTTCATTCCATTCATAATTCCAGCCATCTTCCGTTGCACGAGACATGGAAACGCCTGCTATCTTATATGCAATACGCAACTGTCCGCCACCATCCGGTACGGGTTGCGGTGCGGTTTCATCCGAGCAAGCGATGCAGCCAAAACTGATTGCCGCAAGGAGCATAAGTATATGTATAGCTTTTGTTTTCATTTCCAAGATTCATTTACTTGCCACCAATATTTTTCAGTTTGACCTGCATTTTCTTGATGTTGATTTAGTTCAGGGCTTGCCAAGTCATCATAACCCCACATATATTGAGCCGGTACATGCCTGATCCAAATGCGTTCGTCCGTTCCAGCAAACCTACGGTTATCTTTATACCTCGTATCTGTCTTATTAGATGCATCCAAATACTCATACGGAGGATTGATTTTCAACTCATATTCCGCTCCGTCTGCCAATGTCACGGTAATATAGAAATCCGTAGAAATAAGAGATAAATCTTTTTTTTCATCCATATCTTCCCCCCATTCGGTGAAATAAGAAAAAACATTCTTTAACGAACTATTATCTCCATTGTCATATGTAGCCCAAAAGGCATCCCGTTTGTCACTATCCCACCATGAATCTTTCTCATCACTAATATCATCCACGTGGCTTTTAGTATCTCCATCCTCCACATATAAATAATCCTCATCTAAATACCACAGATATTCACCTGTTACACTTCCTGATGCATCTACAGCTATACCTTCTGCATCTTCAGACACTCCTGTCCACGAATGCCTTACATTTATCTGAATGATATAGGGCTTGGCACGTGCAATGCCATGCGAAACCATATTTACCTTTCCACCATTGTCATTGCCATATTCTGCAGAATGATTGAAGTCAGACACGGTACTCGTAGAGAAATAAAAGTCTTCCTCATTCGTAAGATGAGCTTTCCATGTAGCTCCCTCCGGTCCAGTCAACAAGAAGAAATAACGTGCACCTGCCGAACCTGTTTTCAAGATTCGATGCTCATCATCCACATAAGTCGGTTTGGTAAGAATGCAATACCTTGCATCGTCATCTCCTTTATCTGGATTTTCATAGAGATAAGAAAGAAGTTGATAAGTAGTGTTTCTATCATCTTCATTATAAGAATTCCTTGGCAATAATATATAGTAATCACCTTTTGCGATTGCAGTTTCTTCCCATTTACCTGTTAAACCTGCAAATGGATTGCTATTAGTAGATATAGGCTGCGGCGCATACCCAATCTCCGAAGTAACCAGTTCCCACGGCATAGCCCTGTATTGTATAACCAGCTTCCCGTCATTCACTCCTGTAATGGTATAGCGGTAGATGTGGTTGCGGACTATATCGTAGGGGGCACCTGTCGGTGTTCCGTTTTCGTAGTCTTTAAACTCTAATTCGTATGTTTCGCTGTTGACTGTTACTTGTATCTTGGCTGCACTTGTTTCTGTATTCTTGTATTCGGGCAGGTAGATGTAATACTTGCCGTCTTGCCCTTTCTTTATAGGAGGATTCTCAAATGTTGTGAACGGATGAAAAGAAGCGGGATCAGTTCCTTCCATATCCAACTGTTCTGTTTCTGATACCGAGTCGTATCCTTTAGGCAAACAATAACCTTGCGTATTGCTTTTATCGACTGCTATATTATCTATAGTATAGCCGTCTGCATTCATAATGATTTCCACCTTTGCCATGGAACGGAGTAGCTTGATTTCTCCTATTTGTTCGCTTACTCCCGGGGTAAGATTAAATTGCGCGGTTGTTACACCCCACATTGGGATGTAATCTATCTTATCTATATCTGTATGGCTATAGGAGAGCGTGCTGATGTCTACAGATTCATCAATAAGGGGACAATTGGCGAAAACCATCACTTTGTAGTTTGTGTTTGCTTGCCACGTTGCTTTGCTCAATGTACCACTATATTTGTTTTCCATTAACGGAACTAAGTCGTCCACTTTCCCGACATATTTATTAGTAGTTGCTTCATAAATCCGTATCTGTAAGTCATCAATGGTATTTTCCCACTTATCACCAGCGTCCGGATTATCATAGTTTTCCCATGTCGCACGGCTTCTCGCCTCTTCACCATTAATTGATAAGGTGAGAGTGACGTATACCTTGCCTTCTTCCCCTTCCGCCACGGCAACCTCATCATTGCGGGAGCAGGAGGCGAGCAGGAGCAGGGAGAGCAACGCTGCGAATGCAATATGTAAGGAAGTAGTTTTCAATTTTCTAACTATTAACTATTAATTATTAACTGTCAAAGCTCTGTTTCGCTCAGCACTACGCGCCAGGAGTTGATGATGATGCTGGAGCTTATCCAGTGGTTGTTCTCATCGAGGAAGAACGTCAGGTTGTACTCGTCTTGGCGGTCGAGGTATTCCTGGTCGCTTAGGTCTTGGTTGTAATAGCCTTTTATCAGCAGGGCGTAGTCTATCAGGGGGATAGAGAGCACTGTCTCACCTTGGCTGTTGCTTACACTCAGGATGGTACGCGTGTCTTTGTCCTTTACCAGCCTGCCTACGGTCAGTTCTGCCAATGCCGTGGATATGGCAGTTGTAGCACGGCTGCCGTCGGGATTCATGTCGGCTGTACCCGAGGTGGTGTAATAAGGCTGATAGTGGAGCAGCTCATCGTCAAGCAACGTGTTGTCGTGAGCCATCAGACCATTTTCGTCTGTAATCTGAAAGCTGAACTGATTGACATCTATCGGCTCGCCTGAAAGATGCTGCAAGACGATGCGCACCGTCTTGGTATCTTTGGTGAGGGGTATGTCGATGTCGTGTGTGCCCGGCTCGTCGGACAGGGTGCAATCGGGTACGAAAGCATGGAATACCGGTGCTATCTCTTCTACGGTAGCTTGACGGTTTTCGTCGTATTCCCGGTTGATGGTGCAGGTCAGTTCTTCTACTGTCGATACGCCGGGAGTAAGGGTTGGCACGTCGTGCGACTGCAGTTCGTTTTCCACTCCGCACCAAGCGACGAATTGATAGGTTCCGGCAGGCAATTCGAACGGCAGGGCGTAGCCTTCTTGCTGCAAGGCTTCGCCGCTGTCGGTGAATTGCCGTACAAACTTACCGCTTTCATCGAAGGCATAAAGCGTGACCGACTCCACTTCGTGTGCAAAAGCGTCGGAGTAGTGCAGGTGCATGTCGTAGCGGAAGCGTGCGCGGTAGTTTACCGAGCAGTCGCCTTCGTAGTCCATGATGCTGCACGATGCGGGCATTAGTCCGACCAATACGCCTATTGCCACTCGTTTCAATATTCCGGTAAGGGTTTGCATGATTGTTGTTTTTAGCCCCCACCAACCTCCCCCGTGGGGGAGGCTTAATGGGGATTGTTTATTTGTTATTTACTTCATTCTATACTACTTCTGTCACGCTTCTTTTGCTAAATTGTTTGTAGGGGCGTATCGCATACGCCCTAAAAGCGTCCGCATGGATAAGTTGGTGCATTCGGGCGTATACGATACGCCCCTACATGGCTATTGGGCATGCTGTACGAATTATTGACCCAATACAACATCCTGTTGAGAGACTACCGCCCAAGATAACACATTAATTTGAGCTGCAACGTATGAATTATCATCAACGACTTTTTCCGGAACTATGTTTATGGTGGGATCAAAAACGGGTGTTCCTAAACCTGTAATACCTTTTATATTAACTTTATAATAGTGATTCCGAACAACACCTTCCCTTGCATCTTCTGTTCCTATTTTATGTTCTATCGACGTGAAGTAGTAAGTCATACCATTATTCCAAATCAAAGCTTTATAACCTGCCAATATAGCATTTACTTCATTTGTCGTATATTCTTCTGTTCCGGTGTTATCTTTATAAAAAGTTGTACTGGAAGCACTTTCAGCTAATTTGGCAACTACTTCATAAGATTCCACATCTGTTTCATCAGCTGTACCTGTTCTAAAGTCTATTTGTTTAGGTGCCAATTCTGTATATCCTGTCCCATTATGATAATATACTTTTCCATTAGGGGTATTCTTTATTTGATTTGCAATAGTAGTTTTCAGCCCATCCAAAGTCATACGTACTCCTGCATATTCTGCAATAGTGATGGCATCTCCTTCATCGTCTACTAATTGCGCAGCTACCAATATCATAGTAGCATCGTTTGTAGCTTGTGTTCTTTCATGACAATATTGAGTTGTAAAAGTAGAAATATCTTCATAAGCCTTGTCATTGACTACTCCATCTGTTGTACAAGTTTTCGCCCAATAACTACGATGATTTCCGGCATCACTCCAATTTGCAAAAGGTTCTGTAGTAGTCCAACTATCATCTAAATTTTTAACTAAATATGATTTGGCGCTTCGATTGGCAAGCGTCCATCCTTTTATTTTTACATATACATCTTCATTATTAAAATCTATTTCTGTATCTTCACTTGCTGTCTCACCGGTTATAGCTGCATTAGTTTTAGTTACATCAACTTTAGCTAATACACGTTCCACATAAACTGCTACAGGATTGTCTTCTGCTGCGTCTTTAGAAGTATACACTTTTCCTGTTATATCTGTAGCGTCAACTTTTACATTTGATCCGTCAAGATAAACAGAATTAGACATTACAAACTGTTTGTCACCGGTTGTGCTTTCATAGCTATTCGAATAGTCTCTTAACTGAGCTAAAGTTAGCCTTGTGCTTGGTGCCAAACTTTGTGGATTAAGAACAGCTACCATTTTTGTCGGTGCTCCACTTTTAGCATCAAGAACCAACATTGTGAATTGATTTTCAACATTATCTCCATCTGTATCCGGTTTTGGATCTGTTAAAATAATGTCTGATGGTAGGTCTATACAATTTAAATTTCCATT
The DNA here is from genome assembly GCF_002159755.1 of Bacteroides sp. An269. Lineage (NCBI taxonomy): Bacteria > Pseudomonadati > Bacteroidota > Bacteroidia > Bacteroidales > Bacteroidaceae > Bacteroides > Bacteroides sp. An269. The sequence continues at coordinate 4,196 of NZ_NFJG01000056.1, read as the reverse complement.
TACATCTACAGCATTCCCCTCATCATCAAAAAAATAAAAACGTGCACTACCTACTGTACTTTCATTCCCTTCACCCTCATCAAAAGTTGCTCTTGATGTTACATTAGGCGCAATCAAATTTACTGCCATATACGCCTCTTCACCGCTACTTCCAGTCTGTACATTCTCTTGTACATCTTCATTCGAACACGCCGTCATCAGCGCACATGCCAATGTTCCTACTAAAAATCTACTAAATTTCATATTCTCTATCTTTTAATGTTAATAATCTTCTTGCATTTGTTTCAATTCATCGAGTGCCGCACCGGCTTCGGTGATGCCAGCCGATTGCGCCTGTTTCAGCAAAGTTTCGGCTTCGGCATAATTCTTTTCCAGCAGCGCGCAGATGCCACGGGCGTAGACTGCCTGCGGCGTATCGCCTGCTTTGGCGAGAAAACGGCGTGCGGCAGGGAGGTCTTTGCGATGCAATGCCGTGTTGGCTGCATTGAGGTTTGCCACCGGGTCATCGGGATACAGACGGACGGCTATGTCGAATACTTCATCAAACTCCTTGCTGCCCGGCTCGCACTCTTGCGCTACAAGGAACAGTTCTTGCAGGCTGAGCTTCTGGGGTTGGGTGCGCATGATGCGGCGTATCTCTTCGGTGTCGGTGAACGAACGTATGGTATACTCGATGCGGTAATCGCTATGACGCAGGGCTGGGTAACAATCGCGCAACAAGATGCGATAGTCAGCAGGATAAGCCGACTTGATGCGGCGTTCTTTCCGGTCGGGTTCTTCCTCGCTGTCGATGATGGCTAAGATTTCCTGCCTGTGTTCCAACGCCGACCCGTCTACATAGCGGCGCAAGCCTTCCCAGTCTTCCGGTTCGGAAGCGGTGCGGATAAACCCTGCGCCGAAATGGTACAATCCCGAAACATATTCTTGCAATGCTTCGGTACGTCCGGCTGCCAAGCGGGCGTTTCCGGCATACGAGCCTTCGGGCGAGGCGTATCCCTTGATGGCAAGCGAAGTAACGGTGATGTCCTTGTCGGCTTGCACCGAGTCGATGGTCGCTGTTATCTTGTCCAGTTCACGCTGGTTGTTGCGGTATTCGGGACGGATTTCCGTGCGGCTCACCGGGAAATCGATGTATGCCGTACCTGCCAAGGCACGTGTCTTGGTGCGCTCCACTTCGGGCTGCACATAGACCATAAGCGGGATAAATTCGGGACGTTTGCCACGGTATTCGCCTAGCGTCTGGCTTTGTTCGGCAAGCACTTTGCCGCAGCACCCGTAGTCCTGCCTGAACAGGGTCAGGCTGGCTCCGTCCATCCATTCCTCGTAAGGGAGGATGACTTGGTATGCCAGCGTGTCGGGCTTGTCTTTTTCCTTGAAAGAGAGTTCGTCCGCTCCACCCAGCATACGCCCTTTGCCCTGACGGGCATAGTGGAAATAGCGGTTGCGGCTATAGATGCCTATGGGGCGCAATGCCTTGTTGGTGTCGCCTTTTTCCAAGAGTGGGGTGATGAGCACGGCACGGTCGCCTTCCGCTTCCACTTCGCTTAGGCGGAGGGTCATGCCTACCGTGAGGTAACTGCCATCGCGTTTCAGCGACACACGATCTGCCTTTACGCTGTCCTGCATCGGGGCTTGCGCCTGTATCTGGAGAGCCAGAAGCAGTGCCGCAAAGGCTAACATCTTATAGGATTTCAGGAAACTGTTCATAGCAATTCAGGTTTTAGAATACGTAAATCAAGTTGACGGCTGCCTTTGTGGGTCCTACATAATGGTGGGTTTTGCCCGTCTCTTGCCGTTCGCCACAGCCTATACATTCGTAGCGGTCGAATTTGGTAAAGGCATATCCGATGCCTATCTCCAACTCCAGATTCCAGTGCATGCCGAGGATAAAGGAATAGCCATAGCCCACACCTGCGCCTGCAAACCAGCCTTGATACCGGTTATCCTCCAGCTTGGAAAGGTCGGAACCCAAGAGGTTGAATCCTCCCTTGATGCCGCCCATATTGTATTTGCCTCCATGCAGGTGGAATCCCAGAAAGTGTCCGGCGAATCGGTCGCAGAACCAATAGCGTGCTTCGGGCTGGAGAAACCAGTTTTTCCACCGCTTCCCTTCGGAGAAAGTCCAGTTATTATAGTTTGCCGTTACATCGACAGTCCATTTCGGCGCGACACCAAATTCCACACCGCCATTGATGTTGAGTGCAGCATCGTATAATAGATTGCTCTTCACAGCCACATCCTGCGCCGAAACCGAGAGTCCTATGCACGACAAAAGGACGAATAACAAACGCTTCATAGCATATCTCTTTTTATTTATACTCTATCAAAACGGGAAATCAGCCGGACTATAGTATATTAAGGTATATAGGCGGCTGTCTGTAAATCTGTATATATCTTTTATCGCGAGCAAAGATATACATATTATTTTACAACAGCAATAGGCTAATATATTTTTTTTCAAAAAAATAAAAGAATGAATGAAAAGGCTGATTATCCGCGAGCAGGCAAGTGGTTTTCTGCAAACAGTTACCTAAGTTTTATATTCCGGCTGGCGGAATGTATATTCCACGGGCTGGAATATACGTTCCACGGCGTGGAATGTACGTTCCAGCCCATGGAATATAAAACTTTTGTAACTGCCGCAGGGAAACAAATGCCATAAGCGGCGTAAATATATTTATCCGCTGCGTGTTTTATTAGGAATTAAGTGCTATCTTTGTCTGCAGGAAACAATAAAATCGGAAAACTATGTCGAAGTTCATCAATCCTTTTACCGATGTGGGGTTCAAGCGCATATTCGGTCAGGAAATCAACAAAGACCTGCTGATAGACTTCCTCAATGCCTTGCTGGAAGGCGAGCGGCAGGTGAAGGACATCCAATTCCTTGACAAGGAACTGCTGCCTGTCTATGAGAAAGACCGCGGCCTGATATACGATGTGTATTGTACGGACGAAAAAGGCGAGCAGTTTATCGTGGAGATGCAGAACAAGGAGCATGTCAATTTCCGGGAACGCACGCTTTACTATCTTTCGCAAGCCATTTCGCGACAAGGGGAACAGGGAGCGGAATGGAAGTTCAGCCTGAAAGCTGTTTACGGTGTGTTCTTCCTGAACTTCAGCCTGACGGACCTGCCGCACAAGCTTCGTACGGATATCGTGCTTGCCGACCGCGATACGCACGAATTGTTTACCGACAAGATGCGTTATATCTTCATCGAGTTACCCTCGTTTACGAAAGAGGAAGACGAATGCGAGAATGATTTCGAACGTTGGATTTATGTATTGAAGAATATGGAAAAGTTACAGAGATTGCCTTTTAAGGCACGTAAGGCTGTCTTCGAGAAACTGGAACAGATAGTGGACATTGCCGCCATGAGCAAGGAAGACCGCATGAAATACGACGAAAGTATCAAGGTCTACCGCGACCAGCTGGTTACGATGGAATATGAGCGGCAAAAGGGTAAGGCGGAAGGTTTTGCGGAAGGTAAGGCAGAAGGTGAAGCGACAGGCTTTGCGAAAGGCAAGGCGGAAGGTAAGGCGGAAGGCAGAGAAGAAGGTAAAGAAGCAGAACGCCTTAGAAACGCCCGTGGTATGAAAGCCGCAGGCATTGCTCCCGACTTGATAGCACAAATTACGGGGCTTCCCCTTGAAACGGTTGAGAGGCTGTAAGCAAATATCTCCTGCTACATCGTAAGATTAAGAAGCATAAAGAGAAAAATATATACATATTGATAAAGCAATGGATGTGCATGATATAGAAGCATGGCGGAAGTTATTAAAGGAGCGTGGAGCTGCTTTAGAAAAACTAAGACAAATACAAGAGACCATCGGTCTGAGTAAAGAAGACCGTATGAAATATGAAGCAAGCCTTAAAGTTTACCGCGACCAGTTGGTAACGATAGAATATGCACGGCAGCAAGGCTTTGCAGAAGGTGAAGCGGAAGAACGCCTTAAAAATGCCCGTGATATGAAAGCCGCAGGCATTGCTCCCGACTTGATAGCACAAATTACGGGGCTTCCCCTTGAAACGGTTGAGGGGCTGTAAGCAGATATTACACTGCCACATAATAAGATCAGAAAATATATTATATTGAGAAGCTGTTTTGAATTTCTCCAAAAAGTTTTTCTTGGCTTGATGTATCCGTTTTCGTGTGTGCTTTGGGCGATTTTTTGGTCCTTTTCGCTCCTGTTCTTCG
>NZ_NFJG01000055.1:0-26657 GCF_002159755.1 Bacteroides sp. An269 | reverse complement strand
TAACTCCTCTAACTCCTCTAACTCCTCTAACTCCTCTAACTCCTCTAACTCCTTTAACTCCTTTAACTCCTTTAACTCCTTTAACTTCTTTAACTCCTCTAACTCCTTCATCTCCTCTAACTCCTTCATCTCCTCTAACTCCTTTAACTCCTTTAACCTCCTTAAATTTTTCCATTTTCTTCTCTTTTAATGGACTCTGATACATGCTTTACAACATAAATGTACGGTTTCTGATAAAAAATGTAACGTTCGGGTTAGTCGATGTAACATGCGTGATAATATATGTAACATAGAGAATAATCATTTTCAGACAGATTTTCTACATTTGCAATTGTGAGAATATATAATTATTATTAACTAAACATTATCAAGTTTATGAAAAGCACAATTCATTTAAAGCTTTCAAGGCTGTTGTTTTACCATGGATTATTTTGATGCTGATACGGTAATTGTTACCGTTTAATCTTCCATCTTTCTTCTTATATATTAAGGTAAGAGAGGTGTAAGCAGAGAGAAACATTTGAAAAACATTTTAATTTACTAACGTGATGAAAAACATAAGACAACAGTTCTTGATGAAACATTCCCCAGAATGGAGGAAAGTTTTGCAGGTAAGAGGAATCTTGTTCTTCTTATTGTTATGCTGCAGTCTGACAGCGACTGCACAGGGAAAGTTTGTCGTTTCGGGAAAGGTGCTCGACAACAACGATGAGCCGTTAATCGGAGCGACAATCGCACTGAAAGGAAACACCAGCGTAGGTACGGTAGCCGACTTTGACGGTAATTTCACCTTAGAGCTACCTGAAAAGAACGCCACGCTGACCGTTTCTTACATAGGCTTCCTGTCACAAGACGTGGAAGTGAAAGGCCGCAACATGATTGTCATCCGGATGCGCGAAGACTCCGAGATGCTGGATGAAGTCGTAGTCGTAGGTTACGGCCAGCAGAAAAAGGAATCCGTAGTGGGTGCCATCACCCAGACCAAAGGCGAAGTGCTGCAACGTGCCGGTGGTGTGTCTGATATCGGTGCAGCCTTGACCGGTAACCTGCCGGGTGTGATTACCACAGCCAGCTCGGGTCTGCCGGGTGAAGAAGAGCCGCAGATTGTCATCCGTGGCTCCAGTTCGTGGAACAACAGTTCGCCGCTGGTATTGGTAGACGGTATCGAACGTCCGATGAGTTCGGTTGACATTAACTCTGTAGAATCTATTTCGGTTTTGAAAGACGCATCGGCTACCGCCGTTTACGGTGTAAAAGGTGCGAACGGCGTTATTTTGATTACGACCAAACGCGGACAGGAAGGCAAGGCACAAATCGACGTGTCGGCACAAGCTACCATGAAAGTACCCTCGAAATTGCCGAACAAGCTCGATTCGTATGACGCTCTGATGATGCGCAACATCGCCGTAGAGCATGAATTGGCTGTCAGTCCTGCTTCTTGGGAGTTCATTACGCCGCAAGCGGAAATCAACAAATACCGCTACCGCACCAGCATTGCTGATATCGAACGTTACCCCAACATCGACTGGCAAGACGAATTGTTTAAAGATTACACGATGTCTTACAATGCCAGCCTAAGCGTAAGCGGCGGTACCAAATTTGTAAGATACTATGTGGGAGCGGACTTCCTACACGAAGGTGACCTGTTCGACGTAAAGGACAACGGACGCGGGTATAGTTCGGGATTCGGTTACAACCGTATCAACGTACGTAGCAATCTGGACTTTTCATTGACAAAAACCACCACTTTGAAAGTAAACATCGCCGGTTCAAATGGGGCGAAGAAAACTCCATGGGGTTATACCAATTCGTCCGACTGGGGTGTGGCACAATACTGGGCAGGTGCCTACAATACTCCGCCCGATGTGTTCATGCCGCAATATTCGGATGGTACATGGGGATACTATCCCGATAATACGAACATTTCAAACTCAGCCCGCAACTTGGCTACGGCTGGTACAATGAATACCACTACCACCCGCATCAATACCGACTTTACGTTGGAACAAGACTTGAGTTTTATTACCAAAGGTCTGCGTGCCCGTGCCATGGTGTCGTGGGACAATGTGTTTGTGGAAATCAATCGGGGTGTAAACGACTTATATAATGATCCTATTCAAAAATGGATTGATCCGGCTACAGGTGCTGTTTCTTATCGGACAGCAGAATACGATGGAAACGGTTTTGACCCACAAGATCCGATTATGTGGACGAACAGTGGCGGTGAAGTAGACAACAATGCTACCCAACGTAACATGAATTACCAAGTGCAGTTGGACTGGGCACGCGAATTTGGCGACCACAATGTAACTGCCATGGGATTGTTCAGCCGTCAGGAAACCGCTACCGGTAGCATCATCCCGAACCGCCGTGAAGACTGGGCGTTCCGCGGCACCTATAATTACGCCAACAAGTATTTCTTTGAATACAACGGCGCTTATAACGGTTCGGAGAAATTCTCTCCCGAATACCGTTTTGCCTTTTTCAATTCGGGCGCTATTGGCTGGATGATATCGGAAGAGAAATTTATGAACTTCTCGAAGAAATGGCTGGATATGCTGAAAATCCGTGCCTCGTATGGTGAAATCGGTGACGATAACGTAACCGACCGTTGGCTGTATTTAAGTACATGGGCAATGGGTGGAGGAACAAATGGTGCTACTCCGATGGCACTGAACCAAGCCATCAGCCCCTATACTTGGTATCGGGAAGCAACCGTAGGTAATCCGGATATCCACTGGGAAACGGTGAAGAAATTCAATCTCGGTATCGACTATTCATTCTTGAACGGCCTATTTGCCGGTACGGTGGAAGTTTTCCGCGACAAGCGTACCGATATCATCGTTACCTCGGGCGACCGAGCTGTCCCCTTCTATTTCGGTATGGACGCTCCGGCAGCCAACCTGGGTGAAGTAAAAACCCGTGGTTATGAATTGGAACTGCGTGTCAACAAGGTTTTCGAAAACCAGATGCGCCTGTGGGGTAACTTCAATATGACTCATGCCGAAAATGAAATCATCCGGCGCGACGATCCGTTGTTGAAACCCGCTTACCAAAAACAAGCCGGTTACAGCATTGGTCAATCGCATGCACACATCGATGCCGGCTTTATGCAAAACTACGACCAGATTTACGGTAGCCCCCAGCATGATACCAACGAAAACCAGAAATTGCCGGGCGACTATTACATTGTTGACTTCAATGCCGACGGTGTGGTTGACGCACAAGACAGTGCACCTTATGGCTATTCCAGCACTCCGCAGAACACCTACAGTGCAACAGTCGGTTTCGAATGGAAGGGATTCAGTGCTTTCGTACAGTTCTATGGAGCGACTAACGTAACCCGTGATGTAACCTTGACTAGTTTCAGTGGTCAGTTAAACACCGTATACGATACCGGTACATGGTGGTCGAAAGACGAAAGTAACCCGGAAGTAACCGTCCCTCGTTTCGTAACCACGCCGAGTTACAATACCGGTACGCAAAACCTGTATGACGGTTCGTTTATCCGCTTGAAGAATGCAGAAATCGCCTATACATTCGATGGAGGCTGGGTACAAAAGTTAGGCATCCGCAACCTGAAGGTATTCCTCAATGGCAACAACCTGTGGGTATGGACCCGTATGCCGGACGACCGTGAATCGAACTTCTCGGGAGCCAGCAACCAAGGTGCTTATCCCACCATGAAACGTTTCAATTTAGGTATCAAGTTCACATTATAAAAACAGAGACGTATGAAACAACGATATAAAACCTTATTCTATAGCAGCCTGTTCACCTTGGCGTTGGGCGTCACTTCTTGCGAGGATTATTTGGACAAAGACCCGGACACCACTGTTGATGCGACTGCGGCTTTTCAAAACTTCAATAATTTTCAAGGTTTTGTGGAAGAAATTTACAACTGCATCCCTGATAAAACCAACTGCTATTGGACAACTTCCTTCAACTGGGGAGACGATGAAATCATGAACACCAATGCAGACTGGCACATGACTCATCAAGTGGATTTGGGTAACTTTTGGGCATGGCAAGCCGGGGGTATGGGAGAAGATGGCTGCTGGCTGGATGCCAACCGTGATTGCGACCCTACCTCAAACGACCGTATGAACCATCGCTTATGGCCGCACGCTTGGTATTGCATCCGTAAGTGCAACCTGGGTCTGGCAAATTTAGGCAACATGGTAGGTGCCACTCAAGAAGAACGCGACCTGATAGCCGGACAGTTGTATTTTTTCCGTGCTTGGTGGCACTTCGAATTAATGGAGTATTTGGGAGGACTTCCCTACATCGACCAGGTTCTGGAATCGGAAGGCCTAACCCTGCCTCGTTTAAGTTTCCAAGAAGCGGCAGACAAAGCGGCAGCAGACTTCCGCCAGGCAGCAAACTTGCTCCCGATTGACTGGGAAAGCACCACAGCCGGTTCACACACAGCCGGACAAAACGACTTGCGTATCAACAAAATCATGGCATTGGGCTATTTGGGCAAGACCTATTTATGGGCAGGCAGTCCGCTGATGGAACATGGTGCGCAAACGGGAGGTGCCATGACCTACAGCTATAACACCGACTATTGCCAGAAAGCAGCCGAAGCCTTCGGTGAACTGCTGAATTTGGTAGAAAGCGGTCAGACTCAATATGCGCTGGCACAATTTGAATACGATGACATCTACAATCATGAACGTTCTGCTACCGCTACCAGTTGCTTTAGCGACATTTTCTATACAACCGGACAAAACTGGGAACTTCCTGGGTCGGTAGAAGCCATCTTCCGTGGTCCGGCATTTGGCATCAACATTTCTCCGTATCAGGCTGCCAAGACTTACGGACCGAAAGGAGGAATCGTTCCTGATGACAACATCATCCATATGCCTACCGCCAATTACGTGAACCTGTATGGCATGGCAAACGGATATCCGTTGGATGACCCGCGCAGCGGTTTCGACCCGACCCATCCGTTCCGTGACCGTGATCCGCGTTTCTATCATGACATTGTATTTGATGGTTTTGAATATATCAACGCTTCAGTTGGTGCCGATATGGCACAGTACAAATACAGCCAACTATATACAGGTGGAAACGTACGAAACGATAATACAGGAAGCCGTACGGGTTATTTCATTCAAAAACTGTCGCCTCATACAGTCAACACCTATGACAAGATGATGGACTACAACCACAGTTTACAAATGTATGTTCCTTATATGCGCTTAGGAGACATTTACCTGATGTATGCCGAAGCTTGTGCCGCCATCAACGGTGCCACCGGGAAGGCAGGCAATTGTTCCCTAACAGCCGAAGACGCTATCAACCGGTTGCGCGACCGCGTCCACATGGATCATGTACCGGCAGACTTGACGAGCAACAAAGAAACTTTTATGGATGAAGTACGTCGTGAACGTGCCGTAGAATTGTCTTTCGAAGGTTTCCGCTTCTGCGACCTCCAACGGTGGCTGCTGCTGACCGAATATCCGTACAACGTCAAGACTTCACAAGAGTTCGACCGGGTGGAAAGCGATGAATGGTACACCGAAAACGACCCGAGAGATGCCGAAGTGCGTAACTGGCGTGAAGAAGTAATCTTGACCCGCAACTTCACATCGAAGCATTATTGGTTCCCGCTGAAAAACGATGATACTTACCTGTATGAAGGACTTAACCAGAATCCGGGTTGGTAATTGTAACAGCAGAAAAATGTAGAACATTAAAAGAAGAAACAAATGAAAGTAAAAGATACACGATTCATTTTATTTGCAGCTGCCTTAGGGTTGCTTCCTGCTTACCAAAGTATTGGAGCACAGACAGCAGAAGCAAATGAGACTGACTCGCTTCAGACCACAGACCCGTCTGTACAAGTAGCGTTCCGCAAGGTGGCACAGGACGATTTGTTGGGAGGCGTTTCAGTAATCAACATGGAGCAAGTGAACGAAAAGAACTATGCCACGTATAGTCTGGATAACCTGCAAGGCTATGTCGGCGGTTGGAACGGCAACTCATTATGGGGCATGGACGGCGACAATGCCGGTTACCTGGTCTTGGTAGACGGAGTACCCCGTGATGCCAATAACGTATTGCCAACCGAAATCGAACAGATAACCTTCCTGAAAAGCGCATCGGCTGTAGTGCTCTACGGAAGCCGGGCAGCGAAAGGCGTGATTTACATCACCACCAAACGTGGCAAATACCAAGAAAAATTGCAGATAGATGTACGTGCCAATACGGGATTTTATGTACCGAAAGGATATCCCAAGTATTTGGGTTCGGCAGAATACATGACCTTGTATAACGAGGCGCGTGCCAACGACGGACTGGATCCGCTATACAGTGCCGAGGATATCTACAACTACGGGTCGGGTACCAATCCGTACCGTTATCCGAGTTTGGACTATTATTCGTCGGATTACCTGAAGAAGACGTACAACCGCAGCGATGTGACCGCTGAATTTTCGGGCGGTAACAAACGGGCGCGTTTCTACTCCAACGTAGGTTATTACCGGCAGAATGACATTTTCAACTTCGGTGAAGCCGCCAAGAATTACACCAGCCGATTGAATATCCGCGGTAACGTAGACGTCACCATCAACGATGACATCAAGGCGTATGCCAATGCCAATGCTACGTTCTACGATGTGCGCTCGGGACGTACCACTTACGAGACAGAAGAAGGAGAAACCTACGACTACTGGACGGAAGCAGCCAGCATGCGTCCCAACCGTTTCGCACCGCTGGTTCCGCTGAGTTACATTGACCCCAATGCCCTCTCCGCATTGGAACTGATGGGTGTAAACAGCAACATCTTCGACGGGATGTTCCTTGCTGGAAGCCAGATTGACCAACGCAATATCTTTGCCGACTACTATGCTGCCGGTTACAACAAATACACCAGCCGCCAGTTCCAGTTCGACACGGGTATTGACTTCGACCTGCATAGACTGTTGAAAGGACTTTCGTTCCACTTCCAGTTTGCGGTAGACTATGCCACCAGCTACAACACCTCGTTCAATAATACCTACCGCATCTATACCCCGACGTGGTCGGACTATAACGGCACAGGAGTCATTACCAGTTTAGGTTATGAAGGAACGGATGAAAAGACCGGTGTGCAAACCATCAGTGGCAGTACAGACAACCAGACTATCTCTATGTCTGCTCACTTTGACTACCACACCACCATCAACAAGGCGCACAACCTGTCTGCCATGCTGCTGGTGAACGGCTATCAGCAAACCAATTCAACGGTGTACCACCGTACCAGCAATGCCAACTTAGGCATTCAGGTAGGCTACAACTATATGGGTAAGTATTATGCCGAGTTTAGCGGAGCTGCTGTACATTCAGCCAAACTGGCAGAAGGACACCGCAATGCTTTCTCGCCGGCACTGACCCTTGCCTGGAAACTGCATCAGGAAGATTTCTTGAAAAACTCTTCGGTAGTAGATGAATTGATGTTAGGCGTATCGGGAAGTATTTTGCACCAAGACATAGACTTGGCTAACTATTATATGTATGTAGGTAACTACAACCAATCCAATGGTGCTTGGTGGGGATGGCAAGAAACGACTAATTTGCATTCAACAAATTCATTACGTGGATCAAACGATGAATTAAGCTTTATCAAACGAAAAGAGTTGACAGTCAGTCTCCGTACTTCATTATGGAATCGGTTAATAACGGCAGATGCCAACTTCTTTGTTAATTCGACAGAAGGTCTGCCTGTTCAACCGAGTACCATTTTCCCAAGCTATTTCTCGACTTATTATCCTGAAGCTTCGTTTATTCCGTATGTAAACTTCAATAACAACAAGCGTGTAGGATTCGACTTTGCAGTAAATTTCAATAAGAAAGTAGGCGAAGCTGACCTCTCGTTAGGCGTAACCGGAACTTATTACAAGACAGAAGCTACCCAACGGGACGAAAATTACGCTTATGCATACCAGAACCGTACCGGTAAAGCTGTTGATGGTGTATGGGGACTGGAATGCGAAGGTTTTTTCCAGAATGAAGAGGATATAGCTAATTCGCCGACTCAGAATTTTGGTGGAACAGTACGTCCGGGTGACTTGAAGTACAAAGACCAGAACGGTGACGGTGTAATTGATACCAATGATGAAATTTACTTAGGACGTGGCGGCTGGTATGGCTCTCCGTTTACTTTGGGCATTAACTTCACTGCCAAATGGAAAAACTTTACCCTCTTTGCTTTGGGTACAGGCGGTTTCGGCGGTCATGCCTTTAAGAGCGATTCCTATTATTGGGTATATGGCGAAGGCAAGTATTCGGAAGTAGTCCGCGGACGCTGGACACCGGAAACAGCCGCAACGGCTACCTATCCGCGTCTGACTACCTTAGACGGAAACAACAACTTCCGCAACTCTACGTTCTGGCTCTACAAGACCAACCGGTTCGACCTGGCGAAAGTACAACTGACTTACGACTTCCCGAAACGCCTGCTGCAAAAGACCTTTTTGAAAGAAGCGTCAATCTACGTAAGCGGTTCGAACCTGCTGACCATTGCTCCCGAACGTGAACTACTGGAAAGAAATATCGGCTCTGCCCCACAGACCCGTTTCTACAATTTAGGTGTTAAGGTTACTTTCTAATCCATAAACGAAACAAGAAGTATGAAACATATATTTAAACTTTTAGTCCTGCTCCCGTTGTTCGCCGCCGTAGCTTGCGATGACTTGCTCGAACCTGCCATCGAGAACAACCGGGATATCGATGCTATGGAAAATGATCCAAGCTATGCTCTTGGCGTATTAGGTAATGCATATATTTTATTACCATATAATACTTCGCCAACCAGTGATGTGGCAACAGACGATGCTGTATCGAATGATAACAGTAATACTTGGCGTGCCATGGCTACTGGGGCTTGGACTTCGCAAAATGACCCGACCTCGCAATGGAAAAGCTGTTTTAATGCCATTCAATACATTAATCTGTTTTTAGAACATTTAGATAATGTCACCTTTGCTCTTGATGAAAATATCCAAACTATGTTTATTGATCATTATCGAGGTGAGGCTTTAGGCTTACGGGCAATCTTTATGTATTACTTATTGCGTGCTCATGGTGGAATAAGTCCTGACGGAGTATTATTAGGTGTGCCAATCAAATTAGCTTCGGAAGGCATCGGATCCGATTTTAGCCAACCTCGTAACACCTATGCTGAATGTATGGAACAATTGTTACAAGATTGTGATGATGCTATTGAATTGCTTGCTTTAGACTATAAAGTACACAGTGCAGATGAAATACCGTCTAAATATGCTAGCATGGGGGTCACAGTGTCTCATTATGATCGTGTAAACGGTGTGTTTATGGCTGGTCGTTTGAGTGGACGTATCATGGAAGCTGTTCGTGCGCAAGCAACTCTTATGGCGGCTAGTCCGGCTTTCAGTGATGGTTCGGGTATTACATGGGAAGAAGCAGCCAATAGTGCAGGTAAATTATTAAGTCGTATTGATGGACCTGCTGGTTTAGATGCGGATGGATTTACTTGGTATACCAATACATCTGAAATTGCAGGCTTAGGTAGTGGAGAAGTTCCGCCTGAAATACTTTGGAGAACCAGTTACAGTGATAGTAATACGCTGGAAGGAGATAATTTTCCGCCGAGCTTGTATGGTAATGGACGTGTCAATCCTACGCAAAACCTGGTAGACGCTTTCCCAATGGCAAACGGCTATCCCATTGATAACAGTAACTCGGGATACGATGCAAACAATCCGTATGAGAACAGAGATCCACGTTTGGCAACTTACATCATCACCAATGGAAGTACAGCGGGAAGCGCAACCATCACTACCGGGTCGTATGGAACAAACAACGATGCAATCAACCGGGAATCGGGACACTCTACTCGTACCGGTTACTACCTGCGCAAACATTTACGCTTCGATTGTAACCTGGATCCGAACTACAACACCCTACAGCGTCATTATACAGCCCGTATCCGCTATACGGAAATCTTCTTGGATTATGCGGAGGCTGCCAACGAAGCTTGGGGACCGAAAGGACAAGGCTCATTTGGATTTAGTGCTTACGATGTAATTAAAGCTCTCCGCAGCCGTGCCGGTGTAGGTACAGACAACGGTGACCCCTATCTGGAAGAATGTGCAAACAGCCAAGACCGGATGCGTGAACTGATCCGTAACGAGCGCCGTTTGGAACTTTGCTTTGAAAACATCCGCTTCTACGATTTGCGCCGTTGGAATGCCAACCTGACAGAAGCAGCTCAAGGAGTAAACATCACCCGGGCTGCCAATGGTACGCTGACTTATACACCGATCCAGGTGGAAGAAAGAAGCTACCAGTCGTACATGGTTTACGGCCCGATTCCATACAACGATGTATTGAACTTCGGCTTTGTACAGAATCAAGGATGGCAATAATAACGAACGTAATAAGACCGTAAAGAAGATTTCGGTTTGTTGAAAAACAAGCCTCAGCAGGTAAAGTCTCTTCACAGACTTTGCCTGTTAAGCCGGGTGAACCGGGTGAAGCTTCTTTATTTCTTTTTGCTTACAACCAACTATTAAAGATAAAAACAGAATCAATATGAGAAAAGCAAATTTATATTCTATACTGTTGGCAGGAATCACCGCAATGGGTATCACTTCGTGTGAAAACGGCGATGCGGAATTCCCGAACTATGATAACTCTGCCGTTTACTTTGCGCACCAGACTCCGGTACGCACCTTGGTAATGGGAGAAGATACGTATGACACCTCGCTCGACAACGCCCACAAATGCAAGATTTATGCGACCATGGGCGGGGCATACGCCGGAAGCGGGTCGACTGTCATTGATATCATGGTAGACAATGAGCTATGCGACAACCTGTACTTTGCCGATGGCGTGACTCCCGTACGTCCGATGCCTGCAAACTATTATACGTTGTCGTCGGAACAGATTACGCTGAACGAGTTTGAAAACCTGATGGGGGCCGTAGAGGTAACCTTCAACAATGAGTTCTTCGAAGATCCTGCCTCTACAGAAAACACTTATGTCATTCCGCTGCGCATGACCCACGTGGTGAATGCAGACTCTATCTTATTGGGAGTACCTAACACCCCCAATGCAGCATGGACCAATGCGGATATGTGGGACACGGCTCCGAAAAACTATGTATTGTATTGCGTGAAATACATCAATAAGTATCATGCTACTTACTTGCGTAGAGGTATTGACCAGATAACGGAAGGTGGCAACACTACGACCAATGTGCGCCATGAGTATTATGTGGAAGATGACGAAGAATGCAATGTAACGACCCGTAACCTGCATACGGCTGTTTTCCCTGTATCAACAACCATAGGAGACGAAACCGTGACTTGTGACCTGTTGTTAACCTTCAACGACAACGACGAATGTACCATTACTTCAGGAACGGAAGGATTCACGGCAAGCGGAACGGGTAAATTTGTAGTAGACGGAGAAAAACAAAGTTGGGGTAACAAAGACCGCAATGCACTCTACCTGGATTATAACATTGACTTCGGAGCCAAGCAATACAACACGAAAGATACATTGGTCGTTCAAACCCGTGGCGTGGCTTACGAAGAATTTAGTACTGTATATAAAGAATAAATAAATGCCCGCATGGGCAGGTTGCAGACATTCATATAAGTTAATCGCTTTAAACCAGAAAATTATGAAATATACAAATAAAATATTACTGGGAGCACTTGCCGTAGGCGCATTGTCGGGCTGTACAGACGACAGCATGTTGCCATACGATGTAGGAGCTAAGCCCGAGAGCCTTTCCCAGTATGAATACTTAAACAATTACGATGTACTGAAAAGCTACGTAGACCGTACGGAGAATCCCAATTTCAAATTGGGTATTGCTCTGGCAGCTACAGACTATATCAACGGAGACCAAGTCTATAGTTTGGCTTGTTCTAACTTCGATGAAATGACGGCGGGGAATGAAATGAAATACGCATCGATTGTCAGCGATGATGGAACAATGAATTTCTCTACCGTAACCAGTTTTATTGATGCTGCCCGTCAAGCAGGTATGACTATCTACGGCCATACCCTCGCTTGGCATTCGCAACAGAACAACACGTACTTAAACAGTTTGATTGCCCCGATTGTCATTCCGGGCGAAGCTGGAAACGGAGGCTACTGCATGATACTGAAGAATGCCACAGCATCGGCCAATATTTGGGATGCGCAAACCTGGTACCAGCTCCCTACCCCCTTGCAAAGCGGCACTACCTACACGCTTAGCTTTATGGCACGGGCTTCGGCAGCTTACAACGACACACAAATCTACCTGCAATGTTCGGACGGAGGCAACCAGGAATATCCCGGCGGATTCAATGTCGGCACCGAATGGCAACAGATTAACTTCACCTTTACGCCTACCGGCGCAACGGTGGACAAGATTGCTTTCAACTTCGGTACGGCAGCCATCAATATTTATATCGACAATGTATCACTGACAGGAGGAAGTGCTACCGAAAGCTTGATTCCGAACGGCGATTTCGAAGACGGAACCATTACCGGATGGACAGGATGGACGCCTGGCAACTTTGAAACCATCTCGGAAGATGGAGAAGGCTATTCGACAGGAGGCGGCGGTGTCTCGTTGGAAGAATTAATAACAAACGGTGATTTTGAAGGAGATAATGAAACAAGTTATGTCATTCAAAGTGGTGGGACAACTTACGAATATGTTACACCAGGCTCGGATGGTACTGGTCGGGCATTGGCAGTAACCAATCCACAAGTACAAGCAAACGACTACGGATCGCAAATGATTTTTAACTTCTCTCCGGCAGCTGTGCCTGGCGATGTTTATGAGTTTAGCGTAGATGTAAGGGCGGATGTGGAATGTGCCATTACGACACAGGCTCAATCTACTCCCGGAAGTTACTTGCATTGGAATATGTTTGGGGATATCAATGTCACTACTGAATGGCAAACATTTACCTCGACTGTTACTATTGGTACTGGCGCAGAAGGTTTGGAAGGATTAGGAGCGGTTGCACTTAATTTGGGAAATACTGCAACTACTTATTATTTTGACAACCTTTCATTCAAAAAACAAGTAGAAAATGCAGGTGGTGATCAAACCATCGAAATGACCCCCGAAGAAAAGAAAGACACCTTGACTTGGGCCATGGACAACTGGATTAAAGGCATGATGGAAGCTTGCGGCGGCTATGTCACCACTTGGGAAGCTGCAAACGAAACCGTATCGGGAGCAGACACAGACGGTGACGGCTGGTACGACCTGCAGTCGGCAACCAACGGTGACCCGGAAACCAACTTCTACTGGCAAGACTACCTGGGCAACGAAGACTATGTGCCTATCGTGACCAAGGCGGCCGAAAAATATTTTGCCGAATATGGAGGCAACCCGGCAGACCTGAAACTCTTCATCAACGACTACAATCTGGAATCGTGGTGGGATGGCAACCAGAAGCTGAAGAGCCTTATCCACTGGATAGAAGTATGGGAAGCTAACGGAGCCAAGATTGACGGTATCGGTACGCAGATGCACGTCAGCTACATCCTGAACGAGGCAGACCAGAAAGCCCAGGAAGACGCTATCGTCAATATGTTCCAACTAATGGCGGCAACCGGCAAGCTCATCAAGATTTCAGAATTGGATATGGGCATTGTAGAAAAAGCCTTCGGCGAAGGCATCAAGACTGAAAATGTAACCTTCGAACAACAATTGAAGATGGCAGAGTTCTACCAGTTCATCATTGAGAAATATTTCGAGATTATTCCGGCAGCGCAACGTTACGGCATCACGCAATGGTGCATAACGGACAGCCCGGCTGAATCTGGCTGGAGAGGTGGTGAACCTGTAGGACTTTGGGACTTGAACTATAGCCGCAAACCTGCTTATGGCGGTTTCGCTAATGGTTTGGCTGGCGAAGTAATTGCTGAACCTTCTGCTTCTGTAAGCAATGAATGATACTTTGCATGGAACGGAAAAAGTAGATGTGTGCGTCTTTTTTCATAGCCGTGATAGTATAATTTAATTGATTCGGTTCTCTCGGCAGCGGAATTACCTGTTAAAGGATAATTCCGCTGCTTTTTATAGTAGAACAATATTGGTTTATAAAAATGTTCAAGATAACAATTCCCGTTATAATCGAATGGGCTTCCTCAGGAAATGAGTACTCAGAATGACATTACTTTTTAATTGTCGTTTTTTATTTTGAGACAGCCTCAGAAGATATCCACATGGATGAGTGGACGCATTCGGGCGTATGCGATACGCCCCTACATGGGATGTTTGCGGAATTCAATTTGTTTTTTCAATATAAGATAATCCTCTTTCGGATATAGGATAATCATTTTGCATTCTTCATTTTCTTGTTTTGCCTCCGTTTTGCGACAAAAACAAGAGGATTTTGCCTCCGTTTTACAACAAAAACATATAAGTTTTGCCTCCGTTTTGCGACATTTCTTTATCTTTGTAGCTGTAAACCAATTTGTTTGAGTAAATATACAAAATGGAATGAGATTTAGAAACACAGTTTCTGAACAGGCAGATTATATAAACTGATTAGGATTAATTGTTTAGTATAGTTATGTTTAAACGGACGATATTACAACATTTGGAACAGTGGAAAACCGATACGCATCGCAAACCGCTTGTATTGAGAGGGGCACGTCAAGTAGGGAAAACGACCGTAATAAATGAGTTTGGCAAAACTTTTGATAATTATTTGTCGCTTAATCTGGAGAAACGGGAAGCTGCTGCTTTGTTTGAGATGGAAATGCCGCTGAAGGATTTGATGCCGTTGCTGTTTGCACATTGCGGTTTATCTCGTAAGCCGGGCAGTACGCTGTTGTTTATCGATGAGATTCAGAATTCTCCTAAAGCTATAGGTTTGCTGCGTTATTTTTATGAAGAGTTGCCAGAACTGCATGTAGTGGCGGCAGGTTCTTTGCTAGAGAATCTGGTAGAGGTCAACGTTTCGTTTCCGGTAGGCAGGGTGCAATACATGGCTTTACGTCCTTGTTCGTTTCGAGAGTTCCTGGGTGCTATAGGTGAAGAGGCTTTGCTACCGGTGTTGGAGCATCCGCAAGCTACGGTGCCTTTTCACGGCAGGCTGATGCAATTGTTTAACCGCTATACACTGATTGGTGGTATGCCTGAAGCTGTCCAGCTTTATGCGGAGCGGAGGGACTTGCTGGCGCTGAGTGACGTATATGAAACATTGTTGCAAGGCTACCGCGATGATGTGGAGAAATATACCAAAGGTAAGTTGCTGAAAGAGGTGGTGCGGTTTATCTTGGAAGAGGGATGGGGAAAAGCTGCACAGCCCATTACATTGGGAGGATTTGCCTCGTCTTCTTACCAGGCACGTGAAGTGGGTGAAGCTTTCCGGCTGCTGGAAAAAGCCATGTTGCTGGAATTGGTTTATCCTACCACATCGACAGAGGTGCCGGCTTTGTCGGAAACCAAGCGGACACCTAAGTTGATATGGCTGGATACCGGTTTGGTGAATTATGCGGCACAAGTGCAGAAAGAAGTCTTAGATGCTAAAGACCTGCAGGATGCGTGGCGGGGAAGGATTGCCGAACATGTTGTGGCGCAAGAACTGCTTACGCTGACTGATAAAGTGAGCCAAAAGCGAAATTTCTGGATGCGAGGAAACGATTCGTCGGCAGAAGTGGATTTTGTGTGGGTACAGCAGTCGCGGCTATATCCTATAGAAGTGAAAACAGGGCACAATGCACATCTGCGTTCTTTGCATTCGTTTATGGAACGGTCTTCACAGACGGTGGCAGTGCGTGTATGGTCGCAACCTTATTCGATAGACGAGGTGAAGACTGTAGGAGGTAAAAACTTCAGGCTGATAAACTTACCTTTTTACTTAGTGGGTAGCATTAATCGGCTATTGGCTGAATAGTGTATAAGAAGCCAAAGGCAGCCGGGAGGGTTTGTGTTACTTTTGTAAACGATTTTGGCACCTGGGTGAATGTGCTGGTACGTGGAGAAATGAATCTGATACGTTTGTTAATGGAGAAACCCTCCGTTTGTGCTATCTTTGCAAATAAGTAGATGTTGAGAATTAGTTTATATAATGTGTCAGCTCAGAAACTGTGTTTCTGATAATATCATTCCATTTTGCACACTTACTTGGTTACTTAAAATTGAAAACATAAAACTTGAATCCTTATGAAAAAACTAAGTGCCCTTTTGGGGCTTTTGCTTGGCGTTCTTTACGCTTATGCGGCGGAACCGTTTATTACTTTCAAGAAAACAGAAGGTGCTTTTCCGGTTGTCGGCAATGGACAGCCTTGTACCATACTGGTCGACAAGAACGAGAACAGTGCCATTCTGATTGCTGTTAAAAATTTGCAGGAAGACTTCTTGCGTGTGACTGGCAAGAAAGCCGAAACCGTAAACACGCCTTCGGACGGGAGGTACATCCTGGTGGGAAGTATCGAATCGCCTTTTATCAAACAACTGTTTAAAGCAGGCAAGCTGAACAGGAAAGACCTGGAAGGGAAAAACGAAAAATATGTCATTCAGACTGTAGACCAGCCGCTGGAAGGGGTAGAACAGGCATTGGTCATTGCCGGAAGTGACCGGCGCGGAACCGTTTACGGCATCTACGAACTTTCCAGACAGATGGGTGTATCGCCCTGGTACTGGTGGATGGATGTGCCTGTTACTCGTCAGACAGAAGTCTATGCCCAAGCCGGTGTGTATACCGATGGCGAACCTGCCGTGACTTACCGTGGTATCTTCCTGAACGATGAGGCTCCCTGTCTTACTACCTGGGTGAAAAATACGTATGGTACCAATTATGGCGACCATCGTTTCTATGCCCGCGTATTCGAATTGATCCTGCGACTGAAAGGGAACTTTATGTGGCCTGCCATGTGGGGATGGGCTTTCTATGCCGATGATCCGGAAAACAGCAAGACGGCTGATGAGATGGGAATCATCATGGGCACTTCGCACCACGAACCGATGGCACGTAACCATCAGGAGTATGCCCGTAACCGGGAAAAATATGGAGCTTGGAATTATGAAACCAATCCCGAGGGATTGAACCGTTTCTTCCGCGAAGGCATCGAGCGCATGAAAGATACTGAAGATGTGGTAACCATCGGTATGCGGGGTGACGGTGATGCAGCCATGGGAGGTGAAGAAGGAAAAGACCATGAATATGTGCCGCAGTTTGAACGCAACAAGCGATTGATGGAAACGATTTTCAAGAACCAACGCCGGATAATCAAAGATGTCACCGGACGGCCAGCCAAGGAAACGCCACAGGTATGGGCGCTCTATAAAGAGGTGTTGGAGTATTACGACCGCGGATTGCGTGTCCCCGAAGATGTCATCATGTTGCTGTGTGACGATAACTGGGGCAATGTGCGTCGCTTGCCGAATGCTGAAGAACGTAAGCATCCCGGTGGCTGGGGCATGTATTATCACGTAGACTATGTAGGTGCGCCACGTAATTCGAAATGGATAAATGCTACCCCCATACAGAATATGTGGGAACAGTTGCAACTGACTTATGAATATGGTGTCGACAAGCTTTGGGTGCTTAACGTGGGCGACCTCAAACCGATGGAGTATCCCATTACGCTTTTCCTGGACATGGCATGGAATCCACAGGCATACAATGCCGGGACTTTGCTGCAACATACTTATGACTTTTGCAGGCAGGCATTCGGGGACACGCAGGCAGAAGAGGCGGCACGTATCCTCAACCTCTGCTGTAAATACAACGGACGGAGCACAGCCGAAATGCTGGATCATACGGTATACAACCTGGAAACTGGTGAATGGCGTCAGGTGGTAGGCGACTATGCACAATTGGAAGCTGAAGCCCTTCGTCAATACATAAGCCTGAAGCCTGAATACCGTGATGTTTACAAACAACTCATTCTTTTCCCGGTACAGGCAATGGCAAACCTGCACGAGATGTATTATGCTCAGGCTATGAACCTGAAACTGTATGCCGAAGGAAATCCTGAAGCCAACGCATGGGCGGATAAAGTGGAAAAGGCTTTTGCACGCGACAAGCAGTTGTGTGATGACTATAACCATGTTATGTCGGGAGGAAAGTGGAACGGCATGATGATTCAGAAGCATATCGGATATACTAGCTGGAACGATAACTTCCCAGCCGACAAATTGCCTGAAATCCACCGAATCGGAAATCCGGAAGCTGCTACAGGAGGTTATCTGTTTACAGGAAAAGACGGGTATGTGGCAATGGAAGCCGAACATTATTTTGCCTGTACGGATGCCGGTGAGGCTAAATGGACCGTAATCCCTTATATGGGACGCACACTGAGTGGCATGTCGCTGATGCCTTACACCGTTCCGGCAAACGGCGCGTCATTGTCTTACAAACTGAATATACCTGAAAAAGCAGATTCGGTTACAGTACATGTCATTGTGAAGTCTACTCTGGCTTTCCACACTCCGGAAGGACATAAGTATAACATTGGTTTTGAAGGCGGGCAAGAGGAAACCGTCAATTTCAACCGTGACCTGAATGAAGATCCTGAAAATATTTATACGGTATACTATCCTACCATTGCACGCCGTGTAGTAGAAAAACAGGTTCGCTTGAAACTCCCTGTATCGGCAGACGGGACTTATACGCTGAACTTCCGTCCGTTAGACCCGGGTATTGTGCTTGAAAAAATCGTAGTAGATTACGGAGGTTATCAACCCGCATATCTTTTCGGTAACGAATCGCCTTGCCGGCGTAAGTAATAGATAGCGGCAGGCTTTTGCGTCTGCCGGTTTAAGAAAACACAGATTTCCGCGGATTTCCGCAGATTATCAGTAATTTATCTGTTTAATCTGCGTTCATCCGCGAAAATCTGTGTTTCTTGGTTTTATGCATCTGCTTTTAGGCTTTCCGGTAGTTTTCCAATTCTTCTGCCTGGAAGTTCTGGATAAAGCTATAGTGCTTTTCCACTTCGGCTTCGGCATAATTTACATATACGTCGAGTGATTTGGCGAAAAGTTCGGGAGCCTTGTTCGCGTCTTGCAAGAGCAGGTGGCTCATTACGCAGACCGCAGCCATTTCATACAGGCGGCGTGAGGTGAAGTCGAGCAGCTCTTGGTTTTGTGCTTCTTTCACCTTGGCGGTGCAGGCTTCCAGCTTTCCGGTCATTGCTTTCAGACGGTCCATATAGCCTTGGTATTCGGGTGCGCAAGGGATGGCTTCGTACTCGTGCAAGGTAGCGGCATACGAACCGTTGGTCACGTAACGGATAGCGGCTACGGTCTGAAGCTGGGTTGTTCCTTCGTAGATGCTGGTGATACGTGCGTCGCGGTAGATGCGCTGGCAGGCATATTCCATCATAAAGCCCGAACCTCCGTGTATCTGGATGCAGTCGTAAGCGTTTTGGTTGGCGTATTCCGAGTTCATTCCTTTTGCCAGCGGGGTGAAGCTATCTGCCAGTTTGGCGTAACGTTTTTGCTCCTGGCGTTCTTCGGGAGTCAACTTACGCTCGCGGGCGATGTCGTCCAATGCCTTATAGATGTCTACATAGCGTGAAGTTTGGTAAAGCAAGGCACGTCCGGCATCAAGTTTCGCCTTCATCGTGGCAAGCATATCGTATACGGCAGGGAATTCGATGATAGCCTTACCGAACTGCTTACGGTCTTTAGCGTAGGCAAGCCCTTCGTTGTATGCAGCCTGGCTCAGTCCGACCGATTGGGCTGCGATACCCAGACGTGCACCGTTCATCAGTGCCATCACGTATTTGATAAGTCCCAGTTTGCGGTCGCCGCAAAGTTCGGCTTTCGCGTTCTTGTACACCAGTTCGCAGGTGGGCGAGCCGTGGATGCCGAGCTTGTTTTCGATGCGGCGCACGTCCACGCCTCCGTCGTTCTTGTCGTAGATGAACATCGAGAGCCCGCGTCCGTCGTGTGTGCCTTCTTCCGAGCGAGCCAATACCAAGTGCAGGTTGGCGTCACCGTTGGTGATGAAACGCTTCACACCGTTCAGGCGCCAGCATTGGTTGGCTTCATCGTAAGTAGCTTTCAGCATGACGCTTTGCAGGTCACTACCGGCATCGGGTTCGGTCAGGTCCATCGACATGGTTTCGCCGGCGCAGATACGCGGGATGAAACGGCTGTGCTGGTCTTCGTTCCCGAATTCATACAGGGTTTCGATACAGTCCTGCAACGACCAGATGTTTCCGAAGCCCGCATCGGCTTGTGCCACGATTTCGGCGCACATGGTGTAGGGGGTAATCGGGAAGTTCAGTCCTCCGAAGCGGCGGGGCATGGTCATGCCGTTCAGCCCGGCTTTCACCATGGCGTCAAGGTTCTGCTTCGTGCCCGAAGCATATTCCACACGTCCGCCTGCATGGTGCGGACCTTCCAGGTCTACGCCTTCGGCATTGGCTGCAATCACTTCTCCGGTGATTTCTCCGGTGATTTCCAACACTTTGTCGTATGAGTCCATCGCGTCGGCATAGTCTTGCGGCGCGTAGTCATACTGGTCTTTGTCTCTGTATCCGCGTTCTTTTAGTTCGCAGATGCGTTCCATCATCGGATTGTTGAGATGGAAGCGCAATTCAGGATGTTCGGTATAATAGTTTGGCATAGTTTTTATAGTTTTAGGAGTTAAGGAGTTAAGAAGTTAAGGAGTTAAGCCAATACTTTGGCTTGCCTTAATCTTCAAATTTACGTGTCGCAATGCTTTTGCAATAAGCGTTCAGTGTTTTGCTCGCCTCCTCAATGCTCCAAGTTAATTGGTTATAATCGTTTTCTGTAATATAATTCAGGTCTTTAGAGAGTAGAATATAGTATCGGCACTCTTCCAAACTGCCTTGTGCGATATTCATTAAGCGAAGCTTGTCGGCCTTTCCTATTTTTTTATACCCTTCAACAATATTGGCAGAAATGGAAACCGCCGCCCGTCGGAATTGTGAACACAATCCAAATCGTTCGTGTGCAGGAAACTTATTGGTCATTCTATAAACAAAAAGAACAAATTGATGAGCTTTCTGCCAAGCAATAATATCTTTAAAGCTTTGTGTCATAGGCATAATTGAAAGTATTGGCTTAACTCCTTAACTTCTTTACTCCTTAACTCCTGAAAATCATTTACTGTTCTTCTTATAATACTTAATCATCTTCGGAATGACCTCTTCCACCGTCCCGTTAATCACATAATCAGCAATTGTGTTGATTGGCGCGTTCGGGTCGCTGTTCACCGAGATGATGATGCCTGCGTCCTGCATACCGGCGATATGCTGGATTTGCCCGGAGATACCGCAAGCGATGTAGAGTTTCGGATGAACCGTTACGCCGGTCTGGCCTATCTGGCGGTCGTGGTCGCAGAAGCCTGCGTCTACGGCTGCACGGCTGGCGCCCACTTCGGCGTGAAGCTCTTTAGCCAGTTCGAAGAGCATGTCGAAGCCTTCCTTGCTTCCCATGCCATAACCGCCGGCTACGACGATGGGCGAGCCTTTCAGGTTGTGTTTCGCCTTTTCCACGTGGCGGTCGATGACCTTTACGACGTAATCGGTTTCGGGAACATATTTTGCAACATCGTGGCGGATGACTTCGCCTTGATAGTTCTCGTCGAGGATTTCTTTCTTCATCACACCTTCACGCACCGTAGCCATCTGCGGACGGTGTTCGGGGTTGACGATGGTGGCAACGATGTTTCCTCCGAATGCCGGACGGATTTGGTACAACAGGTTCTTATAGGTGACACCATTCTTCTTGTCTTCGTGGTTGCCTATCTCCAGCTGGGTACAGTCGGCGGTCAGTCCGCTGGTCAGGGCAGAAGATACGCGCGGGCCCAAGTCGCGTCCGATGACCGTAGCGCCCATCAGGCAGATTTGAGGCTTTTCTTCTTTGAAAAGGTTCACCAAGATAGAGGTATGGGGCAGGGAAGTATAAGGGTACAATCCCGGGGCGTCGAATACGTGCACACGGTCTGCGCCGTAGGGGAGCACTTGCTTTTCTACACTGTCAAGTCCGCTTCCCGCACAGATGGCTTCCAGTTGGCATCCTAATTCGTTCGCCAGTTTACGGCCTTTCGTTAACAGTTCGAGGCTGACGTCGGCAACATGCGTGCCGTCCATCTCACAATATACAAATACGTTGTTCATAGTCTTATCCGATAGTATGGTTAGCCAACAGTTCAACAATCAGGTTTTCTACATCCGCGTCACTTCCCGTCAGGGTCTTGCTTTCCTTTGCCTGGAAAATGATGTTCTCAATTTTCTTCACCTTCGTGGGTGAGCCCGACAGACCGCATTGTTTCGTGTCGCCGTTCACGTCGGCTACGCTCCATTCGGTGATGTTCAGGTAAGGATGTTTCTCGTATTGGTCTGCATAGGGCAGGGAAGCTCCATCTTTGGTCAGGGCTGCTTTCTCCTGTCCGCCTAAGGCACGTTTGTATTTCATCACCAGTTTGGCGTTACGCGGGCGGCAAGGCGCTGCGCTTCCGTTTACGGTCAATACGATAGGGAGCGGGGCTTCTACGGTTTCCACGCCTCCGTCGATGTGGCGTTTCACACGGATAGCCTTGTCGGTCACTTCTTCGATTTCTTCTACGTAAGTGACTTGCGGCAATCCTAACTTCTCTGCCACTTGCGGCCCTACCTGTGCCGTATCGCCGTCGATGGCTTGGCGTCCGCCGATGATAAGGTCATACTCGCCAATCTTGCGGATAGCAGTGGCAAGGGCATACGAAGTGGCAAGCGTGTCGGCACCGGCAAAAGCACGGTCGGTCAATAAGTATCCGTTGTCGGCTCCTCTGTATAAGCCTTCACGGATGATTTCGGCTGCACGTCCGGGGCCCATGGTCAGGATGGTGACGGTAGAACCGGGATGCGTGTCTTTCAGTCGGAGTGCCTGTTCAAGGGCATTCAGGTCTTCCGGGTTGAATATCGCCGGAAGTGCCGCACGGTTGATGGTGCCGTCGGCATTCATGGCATCTTTCCCTACGCAACGCGTGTCGGGTACTTGTTTTGCCAAAACTACAATTTTCAAACTCATTTTGATTATTTATTTTGGTATTAGTAATTTAATTAGTTGCCGGCAAAGTTAATGAAACCATTCGTTTTTTCACCATGAACTGTTCACTATTAACGATTAATTTAATAGAATATTCCAATTATCCCCTACCGGTTTGGGGAAAATGCGGATGTTCATTCTTTGTTTTTCATCCTTAATGCCTCCACGTCTTCCGTAAGCTCATCCAGTCCGGCTATCGGGTCGTCCGAATACGTGCTGTAGACTTGCAGGCTCTTGTCGGATACGTACACCCGCGGGATGCCTTGCCCCGAAAACAGGTTGTACACGCTCCGGCTTTCTTGTGCCGAATAGGGGAGGGTCAGGCCATGGGCTTGCCAATAAGCTTCGATTTCCTCCGCCGCCTCTTCACGGCTGATGCAATAGATGGCGACTGAATCGTTGGCCCGGTACAAGTCGTACAGCTGCTGGATGACCGGAAGCTCCTGTTGGCAATCAGGGCATCCGGTATGGAAGAATACCAGTACCGACACCTTGCCTTGAAGGTCGGAAGTGGCAAGCATGGAGCCGTTGTCCAATTCTACCTGAAATTCAGGCAGCGTGTCGCCCGCCACAATGCCCGCCTCGCCGTATGCCGCATCATCGCGGATACAGCCGGCCAGGATGAGGCAGATTCCCCATAAAATGCAGTAATAAATGTGTGTCATAAGCGAATCTTAACAGGTTATACGTCTTTTCGTGGATAAATATATGAAAAAAGCTTCGTATATTTGCCTCGTTAAAAGCAAAAACTTACAGAAGCCCATGTAGGGGCGTATCGCATACGCCTGAATACGCCAGCTTCTTGCTTGTTACGCTGGATTTGTAATCCGGCGTGACAAGAAGAAACTTAAAAACTTAAAAACTTAAAAACTCAAAAACTTAAAAACTCAAAAACTTAAAAACTCAAAAACTCAAAAACTCAAAAACTCAAAAACTTATATGGAACATATAGATGAAGAAATCGCCCGTGTCTTGATGGAAATGGGCATCGACAAGTCGAATCTGGACTGGACGACACGTGTGATATTGATATTGGCTATATTGCTGGTTTCGTACATCGTGACGAAGTTATTCCGTCATGCGCTGATTCCGGCGGTGCGCAAGCTGACGGCAAAGACGAAGGCGAAATGGGACGATTACCTGTTCAACGATGACATGCTGCACAGTTTCTCCCGGATGATTCCGCCTATCATCTTTTACCTGCTGCTGCCTTTCGCTTTCGATGGCTATCCCTACGTGCTTACCATCCTGTTGAAAGCATGCCTTATTTACCTGGTGGTCACAACGCTGATGCTGGTCAACGCATTCTTGAAGTCGCTTTATGAAATTTCGAACGAGCACGAGACTTTGCGCTACCGCCCGCTGAAAGGCATTTACCAGATGGTGAGCATTCTTGCTTTTTGTGTAGGCCTGATTCTGATAATCAGCATCCTCATCGACCAGAATGCCGCTACCATACTTGCCGGACTGGGTGCTTCGGCGGCAGTGCTGATGCTGATATTCAAAGACAGCATCCTCGGGCTGGTGGCTGGCGTACAGCTCTCGGCGAACGACATGTTGCGTCCGGGCGACTGGGTCACGATGGCGAAATATGGTGCCGACGGGTTTGTGAAAGAAGTGTCGCTCACCACGGTGAAGGTGCAGAACTTCGACAAGACCATCACCACCATTCCCCCGTATGCCTTGGTGAGCGATTCGTTCCAGAACTGGCGCGGGATGTGGGAGACGGGAGGAAGGCGCATCAAGCGTTCGCTCAATATCGATATGACCACCATCCGCTTCTGCACCGGTGATGAAATGGAGGCTTTTGCAGAAAAAGGGTGGATCGGCATGCCCGAAGAAGGGGCAGAACCGGTGGTGAACCTGGAAGTGTTCCGGAGATATGCGCTGGAATACCTGCATGCGCATCCCCGTATTCATCAGGATATGATGATTATGGTGCGCCAGATGCAGCCCACTCCCGAGGGGCTTCCGCTGGAGTTCTATTGTTTCACGCAGACAACGGAGTGGCTTGCCTATGAAGGCATTCAGAACGAGGTCTTCAATCATTTCATTGCCGTGCTGCCCCGGTTTGGCTTACGTGTGTACCAGCATCCGTCGGGAAACGATTTGGCGGGATTCATGGAGGTTATAAGGAGTTAAGGAGTTAAGAAGTTAAGGAGTTAAGGAGTTAAGAAGTTAAGAAGTTAAGGAGTCAAGCCAATACTTTCACTAATGCTTTCACCAACAAAACTATTGGCTTTAACTCCTAACGGAGCGAAGCGGAGTGATAACTCCTTTTAACTCCTTAACTCCTAAACGAAATGATAACTCCTTTTAACTCCTTAACTCCTAAAAAATAAAAAACAACAAATATGGAAAAAGGATTGGTTTATACAAGTAAAGTAAAAGTGACGCAGGCGAATACCGCCCTGGCGTTAGGTTCGGGCGATATGGAAGTGTTTGCTACGCCCGCCTTGGTAGCATTGATGGAAAATGCGGCGATGAAGGCTGTACAGCCCGAGCTTCCCGAAGGCAGCACTACGGTGGGCGCTTTTATCGAAACCACCCATGTGAAACCTTCGGCGCTGGGCGAGGAAGTGTCCGCCACGGCGGTACTGGAGAATGTGGAAGGACGGAAACTGGCTTTCAAGGTGACGGCTTCCGATACGAAAGGCGTGGTAGGCGAAGCCACCCACATCCGCTACATCGTAGACCGTGAACGGTTTATGAGCAAACTCTGAATGTTTATTCCTGTTTCCGAAGCAGCCTGTAAATT
Organism: Bacteroides sp. An269; assembly: GCF_002159755.1. Classification (NCBI taxonomy): domain Bacteria; kingdom Pseudomonadati; phylum Bacteroidota; class Bacteroidia; order Bacteroidales; family Bacteroidaceae; genus Bacteroides; species Bacteroides sp. An269. The sequence continues at coordinate 891 of NZ_NFJG01000055.1, read as the reverse complement.
TGGTTGCAATAGGCTGTGTAATCCACATGACTTATTCATGAATGGAAAGAAGTATAATTGCGTTTTGTGTACGATTACTAATCGTACAGCAATACAATTACTAATCGTGCGGCGTAACGATTAGTAATCGTACACGGAACGCAGTTATATGTAGTAAATGAAGGAGTTGTTTTTTATTGGATTTTTTGACTGGTTCGTTTTACTTTTCCAAAGGGTAGCTCAATTCTTTATAAGCGGTGGCGGGGATGATTTTCACTTTTTCTCCGCATAAAAGGAACAGGGCGTTGCCCACTTTTCCTATTTGTTTGCCGGTTAATGTCTCGTTATTTTGATACCGGACGGTAATGTCTTTTTTCTGGGGTACGGCATTGTAAGTGTATACGCCATAAAAATAGGCTCCATAAAATATATAGGCGGTAATGACAAAGATATAGCTGGCGGGCTTATACCAGCTTCTTTCGGTCCATTTAAAACTCCATTTCTTATAGGACTTTGGAAAATATTTTTTCCAAAGCTTGTCCATTTTCATAGTGAAGAGAACCAGCAGCATTGAGCCGAAGATGAAAAGCAGGATGTGCATGTCTTCGAATGGGGAAATTAAGAAATCGAAGACCGAAGCGTATTGGAAGATGTTCAGTCCGAAAGCTTCATATCTGAAATAGTTGAAAATCATGCCGATGATGACCATGGCAAGATAGCCCAGTGGCAGGAAACGGGATAGTTCGCCCGTTATCCGTTCATAAGTCTTTTTCTGCAGTTCGTTTTCCATATCAGAGGATAATAAATAAGAAGCTGTTTTGAATTTATCGTGCGATGATTTGGGATGAGTTTTTGAGGCATTTTCGCTTCTGTGATGAGGAAGATAGCGGGCTATCTGACGAAGAACAGGAG